>JACRON010000063.1 GCA_016214425.1 Nitrospirota bacterium | reverse complement strand
TACAAGCAGGAGGTATTAAAATGGCAAAGGCCAAATTTGAGCGTACCAAGCCGCATATTAATGTAGGGACAATAGGGCATGTTGATCATGGTAAGACTACCCTGACAGCAGCGATAACCAAGGTATTGTCATCAAAGAAGCTTGCAAGCTTTGTAGCGTATGATCAGATAGACAAGGCGCCGGAGGAGAGAGAGAGAGGAATAACGATAGCCACAGCGCACATAGAATACGAGACAGAAAACAGGCATTATGCGCATGTTGACTGTCCAGGACACGCAGACTATGTAAAGAACATGATAACAGGAGCAGCGCAGATGGACGGAGCGATACTTGTAGTAAGCGCAGCAGACGGTCCAATGCCACAGACCAGAGAGCACATACTGCTTGCAAGACAAGTAGGAGTTCCATATATAGTAGTATTCATGAACAAAGTAGACATGGTAGACGACAAAGAGCTCATAGACTTAGTAGAACTTGAAGTAAGAGAATTACTATCCAAATATGAATTTCCCGGAGATGTTATACCCATAGTAAAAGGGAGCGCATTAAAAGCATTGGAATGCGGGTGCGGCAAAGAAGAATGCGCCAAATGCGGACCAATCCTACAACTGATGAAATCAGTAGACAGCTACATACCCATGCCCAAGAGAGACATAGACAAGCCATTTTTAATGCCCATAGAAGATGTATTCAGCATATCCGGCAGAGGGACAGTAGTTACAGGCAGAGTAGATAGAGGGATAATCAAGGTAGGAGAAGAGATAGAGATAATAGGCATAAAGCCCACCCAGAAGACAGTAGCGACCGGAGTAGAGATGTTCAGAAAGCTCTTAGATCAGGGACAAGCAGGAGACAACATAGGAGTATTGCTAAGAGGAACCAAGAAAGAAGAAGTGGAGCGCGGCATGGTATTAGCAAAGCCAGGGAGCATAACCCCCCACACCAAATTTAAAGGAGAGGCGTATATACTGACGAAGGAAGAAGGAGGCAGGCACACCCCGTTTTTTAATGGATACCGTCCACAATTTTATTTTAGGACTACGGATGTTACTGGAGTTGCGAAGTTGCCAGAGGGAGTAGAGATGGTGATGCCAGGGGACAATGTTAGCATGACGGTTGAGCTGATAATGCCTATAGCTATGGAGCAGGGGTTGAGGTTTGCAATCAGAGAAGGCGGCAGGACAGTAGGCGCAGGCGTTGTTACACAGATAATGGAGTAGCATCATTTACTAATGAGTTCATAAGTAAGAAGACATTTATCTGAAAATCTCCCCTAACCCCTCTTTGCCAAAGAGGGGGAAATGACCTCCCCCTTTGGAAAAGAGGGATTGAGGGGGATTTTAAAAATTAACATTACACAATCATGTAACAGGACTTATTGCATTTGTATTAATAAACCAAACGAGTAGAGTTTTCTAACAGAGTAAAGGAGTAAAAAGGTGAGTCAGAAGATTAGAATCAGATTAAGGGCGTATGATCACAGGCTGTTGGACCAGTCTGTATCCGAGATTGTACAGACTGCAAAAAGGACATCTGCAAGGATTATAGGTCCTGTGCCTCTGCCGACAAAGATAAACAAGGTGACTGTTCTTCGCTCGCCTCATGTTGACAAGAAGTCAAGGGAGCAGTTTGAAATAAGGACGCATAAAAGGCTTATTGATATAATTGACCCGACACCGCAAACAGTAGACGCCTTAATGAAGCTTGATCTGGCTGCAGGTGTTGATGTGGAGATTAAATTATAAATGATAAACGGAATTATTGGCGAAAAATTGGGAATGACGCAGATATTTTTAGAGGACGGAAGCATTGTGCCTGTAACTGTTATTGAGGCAGGGCCGTGCGCTGTTGTGCAGATAAAGAGGAAAGATAAGGATGGATATGATGCTGTCCAGCTTTCCTTTAGGGAGATAAAGAAGGTTCAGAGGATTAATAAGCCTGACTCCGGCCATTTTAAGAAGGCAAATCTCCCGCCAGCAAGATATTTAAGAGAGGTTAGCGCTGATATTGGAGATATTCAGGTCGGCCAGAAAATATACGCAGACATATTTAAAAAGGGCGACAAGATTGATGTAACAGGCATCAGCATAGGAAAGGGTTTTGCAGGCGTAATGAAGAGGCACAATTTCAAGGGCGGGCCTGAGACACACGGTTCAATGTTTCACCGTGCGCCTGGCTCAATTGGCAGCAGCTCTTATCCATCAAGGGTCTGGAAGAATAAAAAGCTTCCGGGACATATGGGAATGGAGCAGAAGACAATACAACGTTTAGAGATTGTGGATGTCAGAAAAGAAGAGAATCTGATTCTTATAAAAGGCGCTGTTCCTGGCTGCAAGGGAAGGCTTGTAATGCTAAAGAAGGCAAAGAAGGGATAACCAACATTCTAAGAATGTTGTATTGAAAAATGTAAATTGAAAATTGCAAAATGCAAAATTAAGAAAGCATTTTGATTTTTAAACCTTGCATTTTTTTACAATGGAGTGAAGCGACGATTTATGGCAGAGATGAATGTTTTAAATATGAATAATGAAAAGGTTGGGACTATCCAGCTTGATGATAAGGTTTTTGGCGCTCCTGTTAAGAAGACTCTTATACATGAGATTGTAACAATGCAGCTTGCGAATAAGAGGCAGGGCACAGCAGCCACTAAAAATAAGGCGCTTGTAAGAGGCGGCGGCAGGAAGCCGTGGAAACAGAAAAAAACAGGACGTGCAAGGGCAGGCTCTATCAGGTCTCCTCTCTGGGTTGGCGGCGGCACTGTATTCGGCCCTACGCCAAGGGATTATTCTTACAGAGAGCCTATTAAAAAAGTGAGAGGCGCATTAAGGAGCGCGCTTTCAGCAAAGGCAAATGACGGAGAGATAGTAGTTGTAAAGGATCTGGAAATAAAAGAGCCAAAGACAAAATTGATGACAGGCATCCTTGATAAATTAGGGCTAAACGAGGGAGTGCTGATTCTGTCGGATAAAAAGGATAAAAATATTGAATTGGCATCCCGCAATATACCAATGGTAAAGGTTCTGCCTTTAAGGGAGCTTAATATATATGACCTGTTAAAATACAAAAAGCTCTTGATAACTGAAAATGGCGTGAGGGCAATCAAGGAGGTATTGGCATAATGGCAGATATACATGATCTCCTTCAAAAGCCCATTTTTACTGAAAAAGGATTGAGCCTTAAAGAGAAGGAAAATAAGATTATCTTTAGGGTAAAAAAGAGCGCAAATAAGAGTGAGATAAAAAAGGCAGTGGAAAGGCTATTCAAGGTTAAAGTAACAGATGTCAATACCATAAATATATCAGGCAAGAAAAAGAGGCTCGGAAGGTTTGCAGGCAAGACCTCTGACTGGAAAAAGGCAATCGTTACCTTAAAGAAGGGCGAGAAATTAGAATTAGGCGAAGGCGCTTAGGAGTGATTTAAAACTATGCCGGTTAAAAGTTATAAACCAACATCACCAGCAATAAGATCAAAGACAACAGCGAGCTTTGAGGAGATAACCAAGGCAAGGCCGGAAAAGAGCCTTATTGTCTCTCTTCCGTCAAGCGGCGGAAGAAATAATATTGGCAAGATGACCCTCCGCTATCACGGCGGCGGCCATAAGAGGCTTTACAGAATCATTGATTTTAAGAGGGACAAGTTTAATGTACCTGCCAATGTTGCTGCAATAGAATATGACCCGAACAGGTCTGCAAGGATTGCGCTCCTGCATTATATTGACGGCGAGAAGAGATATATACTTATGCCTGACGGCCTCAAGGTAAATGACACAATTATCTCAGGCGAGGCAGTTGATATTAAGATAGGCAACGCACTGCCTTTAAAAAGCATCCCTGTCGGCACTATTATTCATAATGTAGAGTTTAAAAAGGGCAGAGGAGGGCAGCTTGTAAGGAGTGCAGGGTCTGCTGCACAGTTGATGGCAAAAGAGGGCGATTACGCCCATGTTAAATTAGGCTCTGGCGAGGTCAGGCTTGTTCATTCTGAGTGCCTCGCTACCATAGGACAGGTGGGCAATCTTGAGCATGAAAATATATCCATTGGCAAGGCAGGAAGGTCGCGCTGGCTTGGCATAAGGCCACATGTAAGGGGTGTTGCAAAGAACCCTGTAGACCATCCGCACGGAGGCGGTGAGGGAAAATCATCAGGAGGAAGACATCCTGTTTCTCCCTGGGGGCAGCCTACAAAGGGATTTAAGACAAGAAGAAACAAGTCAACAGCTAAGTATATTGTAAAGAGAAGGAAATAATCAGGAGGATTAAAGGTGCCAAGGTCAGTTAAAAAAGGACCATATATAGAACCAAAGCTTTTTAAGAAGATTGAGCACATGAATCAATCGGGCGACAAGAAGGTTGTAAAGACATGGTCAAGAAGGTCTACCATTGTGCCTGAGATGATAGGCCATACATTTGCAGTACACAATGGCAAAAAATTTATACCTGTGTATATAACAGAGAACATGGTCGGCCATAAGCTTGGAGAATTTTCTCCAACAAGGACATTCAAAGGACATGGCGCTGTGCATACTGAGAAATCCACAGCACTGAAATAACCAGATTTATAGATAGGCTAAATCTGGGAGAAATGGAAGGAACTAAAGGAAAGAGATAAAAAAATGGAAGCAAGGGCAGTTTTAAGATATGTAAGGGTTGCGCCGAGAAAGGCAAGGCTGGTAATAGACCTTATCCGCGGCAAGAATGCTCAGGAGGCAATAGCGATATTAACGCATCTTCCGCGTTCTGCTGCAAAGGTTGTTAAAAAACTTCTTCATTGCAAAGGTTGTTAAAAAACTTCTTCATTCTGCTGTTGCAAACGCAGAGCAGAAGAATATGAATGTTGATGAATTGAAGGTTGCCGCAGCCTATGTTAATCAGGGGCCGACATTGAAGAGGTTCAGGGCAAGGGCAATGGGCAGGGGCAATGTTATAAGGAAGAGGACAAGCCATATTACATTAGTCCTTTCAGAAGAAGTAAAGAAATAGCAAGGAGGAGAGAGTGGGACAGAAGGTTCATCCTATTGGATTTAGATTAGGTTATATAAAAGACTGGAATTCAAGATGGTTTTCCAAAAAGAACTATGCACA
Source organism: Nitrospirota bacterium (assembly GCA_016214425.1). Classification (GTDB taxonomy): domain Bacteria; phylum Nitrospirota; class CAKKRA01; order 9FT-COMBO-42-15; family 9FT-COMBO-42-15; genus 9FT-COMBO-42-15. Next base: position 3,088 of record JACRON010000063.1, on the reverse strand, counting down.
GCTTCTGCATGAGGATTTGCAGGTAAGAAAGATAGTTAAGGATAAGCTGTTTCATGCAGGTGTGTCAAAGATTGAAATAGAACGGTCTGCAGACAGGGCAAGGATTAATATATATACAGCGAGGCCCGGTATAATAATCGGCAGAAAGGGAGCAGAGGTAGATAAACTAAAGAAGGATATAGAATCTCTTACAAAAAAGCAGATATTTATAAACATTAAAGAGATTAAAAAGTCCGAGCTTGATGCCCAGCTTGTGGCAGAGAATATTGCTATGCAGCTTGAAAAGAGGGTTGCATACAGAAGGGCAATGAAAAAGAGCGTCCTATCAGCCTTAAGATTTGGCGCTCTCGGCATTAAGATTGCATGCGCTGGTAGGCTTGCAGGCTCTGAGATTGCAAGGAGAGAGTGGTACAGGGAGGGCAGGGTCCCGCTGCATACGTTGAGGGCGGATATTGATTATGGTTTTTCAGAGGCAAAGACAACCTACGGCAGGATTGGAATTAAGGTGTGGATTTATAAAGGTGATGTGATTTCAGGCGCAGGTGAATTAGAAAAGAGAGTACAGGTCGGAAAGGTTTAAGATAAGATGTTAAGTCCAAAAAAGGTAAAATTCAGAAAGATGATGAAGGGCCGCAGAACAGGAAAGGCCTATAGGGGTTCAGATCTCAACTTTGGCGAGTTTGGTTTAAAGGCAATGGAGCCTGGCTGGATATCCAGCAGACAAATAGAGGCTGCAAGGATTGCAATGACAAGGTTTGTAAAAAGGGGCGGCAAGATTTGGATCAGGATATTTCCTGACAAGCCTATAACAAAGAAGCCTGCTGAGACCCGCATGGGCAAGGGCAAGGGTTCCCCTGAGTACTGGGTTGCAGTGGTAAAACCCGGAAGGATCATATATGAGATGGACGGCGTTACGGTGGATATAGCAAAGGAGGCCTTCAGGCTTGCAGCGCACAAGCTGCCTATTTCTACAAGGTTTGTCAGCAGGGTTGGTGAGATTGGATGAAGATAAAAGAGATAAGAGACCTTACAATTGAAGAATTGGCAAATAAGGAACAAGAACTCAGGAAAGAATATTTCAATCTTAAATTTCAGCTTGCATCAGGCAGGGTTGAAAGCCCTGCAAGATTTACACATGTGAGAAGAGAGATTGCAAGGATTAAGACTATCATGAAGGAGAAGGAGACTGGTTCTAAGGCTGGTTAATCGGGAAGGTAGGACGATGGCAATTACAAAGAAAAAAGAATTTATCGGAGAGGTTATCAGCAACAAGATGGACAAGACCGTAGTAGTGGCGGTAAAGAGGCTGGTGCAGCATCCAACATATAAAAAGGTTGTAAAGAGAACTACAAAACTGATGGCAAATGATGAAGGCAATAAATGCAATATTGGCGATAAGGTCAGGATAATTGAGTCACGGCCCCTGAGCAAACTTAAGAGGTGGAGGGTCGTGGAGATAATAGAGCAGGCAAAGGAAAAGGTGTAGTATAAAATGATCCAGATGCGTTCAATGCTTGATGTTGCAGACAATTCAGGCGCAAAAAAGGTTATGTGCATCCATGTCTCAGGCGGAACAAGGAGGCGGTATGCAAATATCGGCGATGTTATTATGGTCAGCGTCAAGGAGGCAATCCCTGAAGGCACTGTTAAAAAGGGTCAGGTTGCAAGGGCTGTTATTGTAAGGTCAAAGAAGGGCATGAAGAGGGATGACGGCTCTTATATAAAATTTGACAGGAATGCTGCTGTGTTGATTAACAACGAGGGCGAGCCGATTGGCACAAGGATATTCGGCCCGGTTGCAAGGGAGCTGAGAAAGAAGAATTTTATGAAGATTATATCCCTTGCGCCAGAGGTATTGTAAAAATAGAAGCAAGAAGAAAGAACAGAGAAGACAGGGGAAAGAAGAAGGAATGGCATTGACAAAATTAAAGATAAAAAAAGGCGACAGGGTAAGGATAATAGCTGGAAAAGAGCTTGATAAAGAAGGAAAGGTCTTTGGGGTTTTTCCGGCAAAGAATCGTCTTTTGATTGAGAAGCTCAATCTCATAAAGAGGCATACAAAACCTACACAAAAGCAGCAGAAGGGCGGGATAATTGAAAAAGAGTCGTCAATACATGTGTCAAATGTAATGCTTGTCTGTCCAAAGTGCAGCAAGCCGACACGGGTAGGTTATAAGATATTGGAAGGCGGAGATAAGATGCGCGCTTGTAAAAAATGCGGTGAGGTGATTGATTAATATTATGCCGGCAAGATTAAAGGAAAAATATAAAAAAGAGGTTGTATCTGCATTGATGAACGAATTTAAATATAAGAATATCATGCAGGTGCCAAAGGTTGAGAAGATAGTATTGAATGTTGGAATGGGTGAAGCCATTTCCAATATGAAGCTCCTTGAGGCAGCAGTTAAAGAGCTTGCAACAATAACAGGCCAGAGGCCTGTTATTACCAAGGCAAAGAAATCTATTGCCACATTCAAGCTCAGGGAGGGTATGTCAATTGGGTGCATGGTGACATTAAGGGGCGAGAGGATGTATGAGTTTCTTGACAGGCTTATAAACTTTGCCCTTCCGAGGATAAGGGATTTCAAGGGTGTTTCTGGAAAGAGCTTTGACGGCAGGGGAAATTATACTCTCGGTGTTAAAGAGCAGTTGATATTTCCAGAGATTAAATATGATGAGATTGCAGCAGTCCACGGCATGGATATTGTGATTGTAACAACAGCAAAGACAAATGAAGAAGGGAAAAAGCTGTTGAATCTGTTAGGCATGCCGTTTAGAAACTGATTCTGAAAGGATTATAAAAGTGGCAAAGAAAAGTTTAATAGCTAAGGCAAAAAGAGAACCAAAATATAATGTTAGAAAATACCACCGCTGTCCTCTATGCGGCAGGCCAAGAGGTTATCTCAGAAAGTTTGATATGTGCAGAATATGTTTCAGAAATCTTGCGTTAAAGGGAGAGATACCAGGGGTGGTTAAATCAAGCTGGTAAGAAGGAGAATCCGGAGAATTAAATTATGATGACAGATCCAATTGCAGATATGTTGACAAGGATAAGAAATGCCAATAAGATGAAATTTGAAAAGGTAGA
>JACRON010000062.1 GCA_016214425.1 Nitrospirota bacterium | reverse complement strand
GCCCTGATCAGTATTGATAAGCGGCTCCCTTGCCTCCCTGCCATGCTCCTTTGCATATTTCTCCACCACTGACTCATCAACACCAGGCCATTTGTCAGCAGCAAAAATATCAGCAGACAATAAGCAACAAAAAGTAAGTATCAAGGAGATAATAAAAAGTATTGTTCCATAATTTTTCATTTTGCATTTTAAATTTTGCATTTTCATACTGCCTCCTCTGGCTTTAATACCTTCATTTTTATGAGAAGGTCAGGTCGCTTCTTATAAAGAAGCATGACCATTCCCGCTGTCATTGCTCCTTCAAGGATTCCAAGAGGGAGCTGTGTTGGTATAAAGGCGATGAGGATTTTCCAGAAAAGGGGCATAAATGGCGAGTCTCCCCTTATGCCTGCAGCAAGTTCAACAGATGTGGTTAAGTATGTTGCCCAGTCTGCAAACAATCCGGCCATAAAGCCTGCGACTGCCATGTTTATTTTTATTAAACGTAATGCCTTGAAGGTTAAAAACCCTGCAAAGGAACCCATCACACCCATGGATACTATATCTGCACCCCAAGTGCTTAAACCCCCGTGTGCAAGGAAAAGCGCTTGAATTAATAGAGCCGCTGCTGTAATTAATACGCTAATGGCAGGACCGACGAGTATTCCAGAAATCCCTGTTCCTGCAGGATGGGAACAGGTGCCTGCTGTAGGCACGGGTATGGGCATGCAGGAGATGATAAAGACAACTGCTGCCATAAGCCCAACGAGGGGCTTGAATGACAGGTCAACGGATGAGAGCTTTTTGAGTTTATACAATCCCCATGCCACAAAGGGAGTTGCGATAACCGACCAGAATGCTGCCCAGTTAAACGGCAGTATCCCTTCTGAGATGTGCATAGCGTAAGCGTTATTGGCGGACATCAAGCAGCCTGACAACATAAAAATAAAAAGAGGCATCTTGTTTTGTAAGCTTTTTATAATTTTAAGCATATTTTTTCTCCTTTCATCGAGGTTTTTGGAATGAGAGGTCTCCTGGCTTAGGGCTGCCTACTCGCCAACCTTCCCATCCAGCGCCACTCATATGATACCATACTGCTTGTCGGCATATGCATACTCAAGCAAGTGGTGCTGGACAGTGGTTTTATTAGCTTTCGTTCCCATCACAGTTGCGGGACAGCAGGGGATTTTCACCCCTTTCCGCTTCTTCATTCCTTGAATTTATGATGCTTTGATAACATCTTACCCTTCTTTTATACTTGATTATCTCTTTTATCACCCCCTTCCGCCATTTTTAATATTGAAATCCATAATCCCTAAAGGTGCATTCAGATCTGTACTTATTTACTCCACCTTAACAGTCTTTGTGGTCTTGTAGTAGACGAAACTATCCTTACCCACCTCGCCTGGGGCAGGGTCAAGCTGATACCTGAGCTCAACAGTCACATCCATCTCTTTGTGCTTTATCTCTCTGACCGGAGGTTTGTCCTTCTCTTTCACTGCATCCTCATAGGGGAACTTGATCTCGTAGGTTTCAACCCTCGTCTGGAGTGGCTGCAGGCTTGTATCACGGGTATATCCCATCTTGAAATGGGCGCCATAGACCATAGCATCTCCACGGCTATTGGTGGCCTGAGGCATGTAGATCTTTGAATCCTTGAATATCTCCTTACCATCCTTTGTTTTAGCGGTCACATCCAGGACCAGCCTCTGTGCGGATGGTCACCCATCAGGGGTTCTATGGCCTGCATTATTAGTGATTCTCACAGTAACCACAGCAGTTGGAATAGAATCCCCAGCCTTGAGAAGGAATTTATAGCCTGTTGCACTTACATCCACATTCACTCCCATTTTCCGCATATCGGGATCACGGAATGCAGGCATGAGATGCCCCTTGTTGCTTTTCTTCATATGGCAGTCCTGGCATGTCTCTGAGCCACCTGCAGGGATATAGGCATGGAGATAGCTCCCATAAGCAGTTGCACATTGGGATGGCTGTGGGAATTCAAGATTAGGACCAGTGCCATGGCACTGACCGCACATAACAGCCTCTTTCATTATAGGGCTTTTCTTCATAGTCTTAGAGCCACCAGGATGGACACCTTCTTTAGAGCCATAGATGACGCCTTTTTCAGGCTCACCATCTTGCCATTTGTGGACAATTGCCTTTGTATTGTGGCAGACGAGACAGTTGATACCTACCTTCTTGAGGGTAGCTGCATCAGCTTCAACAAAGGCCTTTGCCAGTTGCATGGCAAGTTCATCAGAGCCGTCCTTTAATGCATGAGGCAGATGGCACTTAAAGCACTCGGCAAAATGTTCCATCTTTATGTCCTTTATCTCCTTTACCCCTGATTTCGTAAAGGCCTTCATAAGACCTGTCTCTATCATACCCTTGAATCCACCTAAAGTCCTTTTGGTTCCAAAGAGGGATTGAGAATGCATTGACTTTTCCCATTCTTCATAAATTTTGGCGTGACACTGTTTGCAGGAAGATACATCATACATCTTTGCAAGTTCATCGATGGTCTTTGCCTTTTCGGCAGAAAATGCCACCAAAGGAAATGCACTGAAAAGTATGACTAGAATCAATTTTAATGATCTCATAAATCCTCCTTTTCTTAAATTTCTGAAATAATTCCTAACCTAACCTGTCTCTCAATAGGCATCACCCCCTTTACAGAGGCTGTTCAAAAGCTCGCAATCCTTACTGCATTGTTAATGCGAGTGTAGCAAAGAATCCCTTTGTCAACCGTCCCTTTCATTTGCCTGTTTAAAGCTATTCTATGTGCTATTAATATGGCACGAACAAATCATAACCTGTTAATGTCTTCGCTATCTCCTCGGTGGTCATCTGTTCAAAATTATTCTCTGAATTATTGGAAAAGATTTTAACACCCAGATCATTCAGGGTCTCTATGTTGAGAGCAATATTCTCATCTGATTCGAGCTTTCTCTCCATGATGAACACATCCACCTTATCATCAGCCAGTGTAAGTCCAACTGCCACTCTTAATGCCTCATGCTGTCTGTCTCTGACAAGAACTGCGATCTTTTTTGCCATTTTACTTTCCCCCCTTTAGATGTTATAATATATAGCAATATATCAAAGATGCCTCATAAAGGTCAATGAAAAAAAGTATATCCATTATTATACCGAATTACAATAAAAGTTCAACCATAGGGAAATGCCTTGAGGCTGCATTTGCCTCAAATTACAGCAATTTTGAGGTTATTGTTGTGGACGACTGCTCAACGGATAACTCAATTGGGATAATCAGACAATTCCCGTGTAAACTCATCCAGCTTCAAAGACATTCAGGGGCATCAAAGGCAAGAAATGTTGGGGCGCAGAACAGCAGCAGCGAGATATTTTTTTTCATAGATGCTGACTGCCTCTTGCAAAAAAACACCCTTGCCCTTGTAAATAACGTATTTATAAAATATGGCAGCGCGGTAATTGGCGGCACATATACAAGGCTGCCTTATGATGATGTTTTCTTCAGCACATTCCAATCCATATATGTTAATTATTTTGAGACAAAAAAAGAAGAGCCTGATTATATAGCAGCGCACGCCATGATTATTGATTCTGATATCTTCAATAAGAGCGGCGGATTTTATGGAGGCTTTCTCCCGATTATTGAGGATGTTGAATTCAGCCACAGGCTCCGAAGAGCAGGTTATAGGCTTTTAATGAATCCTGACATACAGGTTCAACATATATTCAATTTTACCTTGATAAGATCCTTAAAAAATGCGTTCAGAAAGTCATTGTATTGGACCATCTACTCCATGAAAAACAGGGATTTGCTTAAAGATTCAGGTGCTGCCTCTGCAGAGCTTAAGCTCAATGTTGCCTCCTGTTTCTTAACCGCGCTTCTTGTAATAGTATTTTTTATCTTTAAAAATGCAGCCCTTTTAATACTCATACCCTTTGTCATTATTTTCAATCTATTCGTAAGCAGGAGATTCCTTAAAGCAATAGCTGATGCAAAGGGATTATCCTTTGCCGTCACCGCAGCGCTTTATTACACAATGCCTTACCCATTGGCAGTAGGGGCAGGCGCCCTTGCTGGAATGGCAGGCTATTTCATGGGTTTCAAGCCTAAAAGGTACACCGATGATGTATTCGCCTCTTAGACATACAGGAAGCATCTTTTATAAGAGAAGGCCGATCCATCTCACATTCTTCATAACAAGAAGATGCAATGCAGGATGCCCCTTCTGTTTCTATTTAAAAAACACCCCCCCCATCCCCCCCTTAGCAAGGGGAGGCGAAGGGGGGGTAGATAAATCTCCCGAACTTTCAATTGATGAAATTCACAAAATCTCTCTTACTATGGGGAACCTCCTCTGGTTGGCCTTTTCAGGAGGTGAGATTTATCTAAGGGATGACCTCGTTGAGATAAGCAGGATTTTTTACAAAAACAATAAGCCCTCCATAATGCTTTATCCCACTAACGGTATGCTTCCTGAGGTCATTAAGGACAAAACAGAGCAGATACTAAAGCACTGCAAAAAAAGTGTTATAGCCGTCAAGCTTTCCATTGATGGGCTAAATGGGTCGCATGATGAACTCCGAAATACCTTAGGCAGCTTTGATAAGACAATGCAGACCTACCGCCTGCTAAGAGAGCTTATTAATAAATACCCAAATTTTGAGCTCGGCGTCAATACAGTTTTCTGCTCAAAAAATCAGAACAGCATGGATGAGATAATAGATTTTGTAAAGGGCTTGAAGAATATTAAGACGCACACAATCTCTATGATACGAGGAGAACTTTTAGACGAGAGTTATAAGGAAGTGGATTATTTAAAATATCTCCGAGCAATAGAGAGGCTTGAGAATAATCTGAAAAATAGGGACTCAAGCGTCTATCGCTTTAAGGGCGCGCGTCTTAAGGCTGCACAGGACATCATACAGCGGCAGCTTATATATAGGACAATGCTTGAGCACAAAAGGCTCATCCCATGCTATGCAGGGAGATTAAATCTCGTCCTGACGGAAAACGGCGATGTCTATCCATGCGAGATGCTCAATGAAGGTTTTGGCAATATAAGGGATAACGATTATGACATGGAGAGGGTTATTCAATCAAAAAGGGCCAGAGAGGTTGTCAATTCAATAATAAAAAATAGATGCTACTGCACCCACGAGTGTTATTTTATGACAAATATCCTGTTTAATCCGAGGATGTATCCCGCATTGGCAAAGGAATATCTGCAGTTATAATTTCGACTAAACCTTAATACTTTTTCGCATCCTGAATAAATCGCTTTTTGCCCATAGCCAGAACAGGCTCTTTAAACCCTTGCCTGCAACTTTCAGATCGTTTATATTTCTGATCCCGAGGACTCTTCTGAGTAAAAATAAGGGTCGGGAGTAGAACCTCCTGAATGCGATTGAACGCAGCTTTAAGATATTCTCTCTTGTCATTGTGTATGGAATAAATGCTGCGCCCTGATAAGTAAAATCAGTGAGGTCTTCAGACATGGTTCCATACTTATCTATATTATCGTAAAGCTCTGTCCCCGGGAAAGGCGTAATTGCATGGAAATTAGCTATATCAGGGTTTAACTCGCAGGCAAACTCTATGGTCTTAAGCCCGTCCTCAAATGTCTGCCCGGGGATACCAAACAGGAAGGGCGTAAAGACTTTAAGCCCGACTTCCTTTGCTGCTCTTACGGCCTTTCTTGTCTGCTCCAGCGTTATTCCTTTTCTTATTGCATTGAGGTCTTTCTGAACACCGCTTTCAGCGCCAAAGAGTATCGCCCAGCAGCCAGCATCCTTAAATGCCTTAAGCAGAGGCTTGTCCACCTGATTGACGCAGGCAGAGGCAAACCATGTGAAATCAAGTTTTCTTGCCTTTATCTCCTGAGCTATCTGCATTGCCCTTTCGTAATCAGCGGCTAAGGTGTCATCAATGAATTTTATCTCCCTGAAGCCCTGCCTCAGACATAATTCTATTTCCTCCATGACATTACTTACGCTGCGATAGCGGATTCCGCTCCTTCTTTCCTT
>JACRON010000061.1 GCA_016214425.1 Nitrospirota bacterium | reverse complement strand
TCATAAGTAAGACAACATTATTTTATTGTCATTCCTGCGTGTCTTTGGCTGTCTTTCGCTACTCCGTAGCTTCAGAACAGCGTAGGATAGCAGGAATCCAGTATTTTAAAGATGGATGCCCGACAAAAACCTTCGGGCATGACAAAAAGTTGCCTTACTTATAATCGTCTTATTATAATTCTTCTGTTTTGTAGGAACAACATAAATTTTAGCAATTAGTGAAATATCTTTCATATTTATTACCTTTGTTTCCCCACCCCTACCCTCCTGCAATACCTGTAAATCCTGCATTCAGAGCAATGAGGTGAAATCGGTTTGCAGAGGTTCTGGCCATAAGTAACAAGCAGGTCATTTATTATTTTCCAGTATCTTTTTGGCAGTTTTTTCCTTAATACAAACTCTGTTTCTTCAGGCGTCTTTGTCTTAACATAGCCCCACCTGTTTGTTATCCTGTGGACATGGGTATCAACACAGATGCCGTATTTGTTATAGCCGAGTGTAACAACAAGGTTCGCTGTCTTTCTGCCGACACCCTTTAATTTTAAAAGCTCATCTATCTCATCAGGCACAATGCTATTGTATTCTTCTATTAAATCACTGCATATTGTCTTTATATTTTTTGCCTTTGTCCTGTAAAAGCCAACAGGATATATGGCTCTTTCTATCTTTTTTACATCAAGCCTGCGCATTTCATCAGCCGTTGATGCAAATAAAGAAAGGGGCATCCCTTGTTGTTAGAAGGGATGCCCCTTGTTGATTCAAAGTTATTAAGATTTAAAATTACTAAAAACTATCTCTTGCCTAATACTGCATCCTTACATGCCTTAGCAACTCTGAATTTTACCACCCTCTTTGCAGGGATTTTGATAGGCTCGCCTGTCTGTGGATTCCTTCCCATCCTTGCCTTTCTGTTTACCAGAACCAGTTTGCCGAGGCCAGGAAGTGTGAAATTGTTTTTTGCCTCTTTGTAAGCAAGAGCTGCGAGATCGTCGAGAATCTGCCCTGCTGCCTTCTTCGTGATGCCTGCCTTCTTTGCAACCTGATCTGTAATCTGTGACTTTGTTATTGCCTTTCCCATAAAACCCTCCTTTTATTGTTTTAGATATAAAGATTGATTTGGTTAATTATCTCCCCTTTGATTTGATGGCAAAGTATAAAACAGTATTTTAAAAATCGCAAGCAAAAAATTATTTTTTATCAAAAAAAATTATTTTCTAATAAATCATCTCGCCATTAATAAACCTTAATGTCCTTTCATCCTTGGGATTTTCAAAAAAATCCTTGACATTTGCAGTTTCAACAACCTCGCCATTATACAAAAAAATTACTTCATTTGCAAGCCTCTGCACCTGAAACATATTATGCGTTGCCATTATAATAATAATATGCCTCTTTTTTTTCAGCATATTAATTATCTTTTCAATAATAATTACGCTTGCCGGGTCAAGCGAGGCAGTCGGCTCATCAAGAAATAGGATATCAGGCTCAAGCGCAATTGCCCTTGCAAGCGCAAGGCGCTGTGCCTCGCCTGATGAAAGCGTCAGTGCATTCTGCTCCATCTTATGAGCAAGGCCGACCTCTCTTAATGCCTCCTCAACCTTTTCTTTTATGTATCCTTGAGCTTTTCTGCGAAGATTTAATCCGTAAGCGCAGTTCTTAAAAACAGTCGTATTAAAAAGCCCGCCTCTTGGAAAGACTAATGTTATTTTTCTTCTTAAGTCTGTAGAGTCATCCAATAGATTATCGCCATTCTTATATGCCACCTTGCCATCATCTGCTTCCTCAAGAAGTGCGGATATTCTTAGCAGTGTTGACTTGCCGCTTCCATTAGGCCCGACAATACAGTAGATATTTCCTTTTTCAAAGACAAAGGAGCAGTTATTAAGCACCTTTTTAGAATTGTATGTCTTGGAGATGTTTGAAATTGACAGATTTAAATCCATGACTATTTTACAATCCCCTTTTTCTGCACCCAGTGAAGGATAACATTAATGCAGAGTGCGATAAAGATTAAAACTACTCCAAGCGCAATAGCAAGTTCAAAATTGCCCTTGTCTGTTTCAAGCGCAATGGTTGTTGTCATGACCCTCGTGTAGCCAGCAATATTGCCGCCGACTATCAGTATTGCGCCAACCTCTGCTATTGCCCTGCCAAGACCTGCAATGATTGCTGCCATTATCCCATACCTTGCCTCTGCAATCACTTTTATTGCAGCCTGTAATGGTGTTGCTCCAAGTGTTATGGCAGATTTTTTGACAATATCATCAACGCCAATAATTGAGGAATGAGATAAGGCTGCTATAATTGGCATTGCAAGCGCTGTCTGCACAATCACCATTGCCCAAGGTGTGTAAAGAAGACCCATAAAACCCAATGGCCCGCTTCGTGATAAAATCAGATAAAAGACAAGACCGACAACAACAGGAGGCAAACCCATGAATGTGTTGAGGAGGCTGATAATAAAATCCCTTCCTAAAAATCTTTTCAATCCGATAAGAGAACCTATCGGCAGGCCAATGATTGTTGCCAGAAACAGTGCACTGCCTGAGACCTTTAGTGAAAGGAAGATAATGCTGTATAGCTCCCTGTCAAAGGAGAAGATTAATCTGACAGCGTGAGTAAAACCTGAGAAGAGTGTTTCCATAATTGTGATTTTACAATATTGAAGATAAAAATGAAAGTGGAAGATAATAGATGTATGAACAATTCATGAACCACTTTAA
>JACRON010000060.1 GCA_016214425.1 Nitrospirota bacterium | reverse complement strand
TGCCTAACCCAGTGACAACAACCCTTTTCTTCAGAGAATCACCTCCAAGCCCATTAAATAATATAGGGGCGGCAGAAACAACCGTCCCTATAAATTTTAATTTATCAGTAAATTAACTAAACCTTTTCTTTAATGTAGTCAATAGCATTCTGAACAGTGGCTATCTTTTCTGCATCCTCATCCGGTATCTCTATGCCAAACTCCTCCTCAAAGGCCATAACAAGCTCCACTGTATCCAAAGAATCTGCGCCTAAATCATCCACAAAGGATGATTCAGGATTAACATCATCCTCGCTAAGCCCCAGTTGCTCCGCTATTATCTTTTTTACCTTCTCATCAACATTTGCCATTAATACCTTCACCTCCTTTGAAATTTTTTATAACGGGGTTTACATCCACATTCCGCCGTTTACATGAATTACCTGTCCAGTAATATAGTTTGCTTTATCCGAAGCTAAAAATCTTACTGCATTTGCCACATCCTCTGAGGCACCAAGCCTTCCCATTGGTATCTGTTTGGCAAGATTATCCCTTACATCCTGAGAAAGCGCCTGTGTCATTGCAGTATCAATAAAGCCAGGCGCAACGGCATTAACATTTATACCCCTGTTTGCATATTCCCTTGCAACTGTCTTTGTAAGGCCAATCACGCCTGCCTTTGAAGCAACATAATTTGCCTGGCCTGCATTGCCCATAACGCCTACTATAGATGCAATGTTTATTATCTTGCCGCTCCTCTGTTTTGACATAGGCCTTATTACAGCCTTTATACAGTTGAATGTCCCTTTTAAATTTATATCCAATACAAGGTCCCAATCCTCTTCCTTCATCCTTACAATCAGATTGTCCCTTGTGATGCCTGCATTGTTGACCAGTATATCTATCTTCTTAAATTCATCTATAACCCTATTAACCATCCCTTCCACTTCTGTAAAATCCGCAACATTTGCCTTTATTGCAAGGGTCTTTACGCCCATTGCGCTAATCTCTTTTGCTGTCTCTTCTGCCTTTTCAAGATTAACATCGGATATTATCACATCAGCGCCGTCACGGGCAAGGGAAATGGCAATTGCCTTTCCAATACCCTGAGCAGAGCCTGTGACTAATGCAACCTTCCCTTTCAGCTCCATTGAACCTCCTGTAACCCTTCACAACAAGGGGTTGCAACCCCTTGTTGCCACTCAACCCTTAACTGCTTCTAATACTTGTTCAATGCCCTTTTTATCCTCAACATTAAAAATCTTTACATCCTTACTTATTCTCTTCACTAAATTAGATAACACCGTGCCAGGGCCAATTTCAACAAATGTATCCACGCCCATCTCAATCATTCGCATCACAGAATCCACCCATAATAAAGGATATGAAAGCTGTCTTACAAGTGAATCTTTAAGTTCTGCTGAATCAGTAATTGCCTTTGCATCTGCATTATTAATCAGCGGAATGCTCAGATTCTTAATATCAATCTTATTTAATTCAGACTCCAATCTTTTGCCAACAGGCTCCATCAACTTACAATGCGACGGCACGCTTACTGAAAGCGGAACTATCTTTTTTGCGCCCTTCTGCTTTGCAAACTCCATCGCCTTTTGAACAGCCTTTTTCTCTCCTGCAATAACTATCTGAATCGGCGAATTTATATTTGCAGGAGATACTATACCCTCTTTTGCTGCCTCTTTGCATACACTATTTAATGCCTCTTTGTCAAGTCCAATTATTGCAGCCATCATTCCGGAGCCTTCGGGATATGCCTCCTGCATGAATTTCCCCCTGTTTTTAACCAGTAAAACCGCATCTGAGAAGGAAATGCCGCCTGCTGCAACTACTGCTGAATATTCACCAAGACTGTGTCCTGCAACAACAGAGGGTAATATACCATGTCTTTTAAGGACTTCAAAGGCTGCAATGCTTACAGTCAATATTGCAGGCTGTGTATTCTCTGTTAAATCAAGCGCCTCTTTATAACCATTAAAACATATATGTGATATAGAATAGCCGAGCCTCTTATCAGCCTCATCAAACACCTTTTTTGCCTCATCATAGTTTTCAAAGAGCTCTTTTCCCATGCCAGGATATTGAGAACCCTGGCCAGGGAAAATAAATGCAATCTTTCCCAATTTAATTGATACCCCTCACCCTATCCCTCTCCCCATAGGGGAGAGGGGATTATATGAACTTATACCACCCTGTTTTGAAGCTTCTTTAAGATTGCCTCTGCCTCTGCCATTATCTCTTCTACAATCTCCTTTGAGCTCTGCCTCTTTTTTACAAGGCCTGCTATCTGACCACACATCACAGAACCAAAGACCATATCGCCTTCAACTGCAGCAGCGCGGAGTTTTCCAGCGCCAAGCTTTTCAAGTTCTTCTAAGCTTGCGCCTTCTGCCTCAAGCCGCATAAACTCCTTGGCAAGCTTGTTTTCAATTATCCTCACAGGATGGCCTGTCTTTCTGCCTGTAACAACTGTATCCCTGTCCCCTGCCTTTATCACTGCCTCTTTATAATTATTATGAACAGTGCATTCATTGGCAACAATAAATCTTGTGCCAATCTGGACGCCCTCTGCGCCGAGCGCAAAGGCAGCAGCAACTCCTCTTCCGTCGCCAATGCCTCCTGCTGCAATTACAGGAACCTTTACTGCATCAACAACCTGAGGAACCAGCGCCATTGTTGTCAACTCGCCTACATGGCCGCCTGATTCAGTCCCTTCAGCAATTACCGCATCAGCGCCTCCCCGCTCCAGCCTCTTTGCAAGCGCTACAGAGGGGACAACAGGGATTACCTTTATGCCCTTTTTATGAAATACCTCCATGTATATGCCAGGGTTTCCTGCGCCTGTTGTTACAACAGGCACGCCGTCATTTATTACTACCTCAACAAGCTCTTTAATCTGCGGTGACAGGAGCATAAGATTTACGCCAAAGGGCCTCGTAGTCATCTCCTTTGCCTTTTTAATCTCATTTCTTAAAATTTCAGGGCTCATTACAGCAGAGCCGATTATTCCAAGACCGCCTGCATTTGATACAGCAGCAGCAAGCTCAGCAGTGGAGACCCATGCCATCCCGCCCTGCAAAAGCGGATATTTTATATTCAGAAGCTCACAAATTCTGGACTTTATCATTTACAATTCTCCTTACCCTCGTTGTCAAACAGATTTAGCCCCTACCGCTAAATCTGGGCTACCACCGCACCAGTGCCGATGCCCATGTCAACCCTGCCCCAAATGCCTCAAATATTATAATATCGTTCTTTTTTACCCTGCCGTCCCTCACTGCCTCATCCAACGCCATTGGCACAGACGCAGCAGAGGTATTCCCGTATTTTTCAATATTCAATACAACCTTTTCTATTGGT
>JACRON010000019.1 GCA_016214425.1 Nitrospirota bacterium | reverse complement strand
TCCACATTTGCCCTTGCCCAATCAAGCCTGTCGTCTGTTCTTGCAACTGAAAGGACTATAAAATTCTTTATTTGCGGGCATCTCTTTGCTATATAGATTGCGTCCTGCTCTGCTGCCCTGCTGTTTTCTGAACCATCGGTTGCAAGCAAAATATTTTCGCATTTTGTAGCTGCATCCTTTGGCACCACAAAAACCTTGCATGGCGCATAGCCTATAACCTTTGCAGTCACACTTCCCATCAGCACCTTTTTAAGGCCTGTCTTTCCCCGCCTTCCCATAACAATAACATCGCTTTTTCTCTTTTTTGCCTCTTCTATTATTGCCTTGTAAGGCTCGTCGTGCCTCCTTACAATTGTCTCAATTTCAAGATTCTCCTCCGCTGCCATTTTCTTTACTGCATCCAAGTGCTCCTTTGCAGCAAGTTCCATCTTCTCAACAATCTGCAGGCCCTCTGTTTCAAGTTCAGGATTAATATCCAGGATATAAATCACAGAGAGTCTTGATTCGCATGATTTTGCCATAAATATAGCCTCTTTTATCGCACCCTCGCTGTATTCAGAGCCATCTGTTGCAAGAAGAATATTTCTCAACCCCTCCATTAATTGTAATTTTTCCATAATCAGTGCCCTCCCACCTTAAGGAGCCCTGATGCTGCTAATGCAAGCACAAGCACCTCAAGAACTGCAATTATACCATACACCCTGTCATTTTTTCTGAAATATATTGGAATAATCCTTATGTAGCAGATTATGGTTACACCAGCAAGAAAGGCTATTCCAATAAAGTTTATAAAATCACCTTCGCCAATTTTACCAATCCATGACCAGCCTGATTTGATGTTTGCAGCCTTAAGATATTCATGAACCGGCATGTCCCAGTATTTTGGAAGGTCTTTAACAGGGATATGCGGATTAAGAATGCCTGTCAGATAAACAATAAAAGTTACTATAAGTATTGCTAAGCCTATCTTCATCCCTTTATTAAGAATGTCTGCATATATAAGCCGCTCCTCACTTGCCTTTATATTATTATTTTCCATAAACCTCTCCTTTATACTATTCACTGTTATATTCCAAATCCTTTTAACAATGCCCTCGTGCCTGCAAAGAGAAGCAAGACTATGACTATATATCTTACTGAAGCAGGTTTTGCCTTTGAAAGTATCTTAACGCCAACCATTGAGCCAAGCATTATGCCAATTATGGACGGCACTACAATTACGGGCAATACCGCGCCGCTGTTGACATATATCCATGCTGCTGATGTATCTGTTATTGAAAGAAGGAATTTGCTTGTTGCAACAGAAACCTTTAATGGCGCACCCATTACAAGATTCAAAACAGGCACATTTGCCCAGCCGGCTCCAAGTCCGAACATCCCTGCCATTATGCCAATAATGACAAATAAGGCTAATCCAAGCGGTGTCCTGTGTATCTTCCAGTTAACCTCCTCACCTGTGGAAGGTTCATAATATATTCCTGTTATCCTTAGCGCAGAAGATAATGCATCCGCTTCTTTGACATCAGGATAATCAGATTTTCTTGCTATTATCATTATTGCAACAATACCGAGGATAGTTATGCCCAATGAAATTTGAATAACATTTGTTGGAAGGGCTAATCCCAATATCGCGCCTACTATGGCACAGGCAGATGCAATAAGCGCAACAGGCAGAGCCAGCCTCAGATAAGCCATGCCCTTTTTAAGCAGCCCTGGACCTGCTGCAAGCGCGCCTGCGAGGGCGACTAAAAGGCCGGCGCCTCTGACAAAATCAAGATGAAAAGGAAAGAATCCGCTGATAATAGGCACAAAGAGAACGCCTCCGCCAACACCGCCCAAGACAGCAACAATGCCGAGCACAAATGTAACAACAAATAAGACAAGAGGCCAGACCCACCATGGTGAATTTGATAATATATCTGCAGTAGCCGTATGCTCGCCTGCAAAAACATTACTGATTGAAATTAAAATTAATAAAATAATAATATTAGTCCATATTACTAATCGTCGAAACATTATTTGATTTTCCTCCTCCCAGGTTATTTTTCCCAAAAATAATAAAAATTATACCACTGTTCAGGGTATTTTCTTACATATCTCTCAATAATCTTCACCATCCTTTCCATGTTTATTCTGAGGTCTTTCTCCTCATCGCCTGTATCCTCAATCTCTATCTCCTCCTCTGCAATAGAGTGATACAGGTTGTCGCTGTCAATAAATGTAAAGGCTGGTATAGCAGGGCTCTTTGTCTTCATGGCAAGGAGCATAGGACCCTTTGGAAAATATGCCGGCTCGCCAAAAAAATTCAGCATAATCCCTTTCTTTTCAATATCCCTATCTCCCTGAATTGTTATCAATTCATTATTTTTTAATGCCTTGAGTATCCTTATAATAGATGCCGGGCCCTCATCCTCTACAGGGATGGTGCCTATGCCATTCTTCTCTCTGATTTTGCCAACAGTAATATTTACATCAGGCGATTCATAAGGCGACATTATTACATTTGTCTTATAGCCTGTCAGCTTAAGACAGAGCGCCCCAAGCTCCCAGTGCCCGAGGTGCGCTGTAAAGATAATTGCGCCCCTCCCCTTTGCCAATGCCTTATCAATTATATCCTTGCCCTTAATTTCTGCTACAAAGCTTGAAAGATTATTACTGTTTAGATTTGAAAATCTGAAGAAGTCTAAAAGGTACTTGCCCCAGTTTTGCCATACCTTCAAGACAATAGCCCTCACTTGTTTCTCATCAGCGCCATTGCCCAATATATGCCTGATATTTTTGTATTGCCTCTTTCTTACATCTTTTAAGATAAAATAGAGGAATACTTATATACAAAATTTTTATTTAAAAAATTGTAGTGATAACGGTAAGCTTCCTTATTATTTTTAAAAAGATCCTTTGTCATTCTCTGTGTATTATAACTGCAATTTGCCTTTCATAATTCAACATTTAATTATATAGCTATAGCATAAAAAATCAAACAGAAATTATTATACCACATTACTTCCCCCTTCTAAAAGGAGTATATTTCCTGCCGCCTGGAACAAAGAATTTCCCAAAAAACTCCACATACTGCAGCCTGATTGACTGGATTGTCGGAGAAAGAAGAGTGATGAGTATATTAAAAAGATGAAAGATGGCAGCAATAAATATGCCAAGGACAATATTGCCCATCATGCCGCCAAGCTCATTGGCAGCATAGGCAAGAAAGATGGACGCAAGGCCAAAGGCCATAAGGCGGACATATGAAAGGATATTGCCAAAGACCTTGAAAAGTTCAAGAGGCGCAAGCAGGCCGCCGGATATAACGAGGATAGGAAAGGCAATAGCCAAGGCAATTACGCTTGGTGTATAAAGAAGCTGTGGAACAATCTTTGTATATATACCAAGAAGCAATATCACAATTGCCACTATTATCAGCTTTGAAAGCTTTGCGACAAACTCCCTTTTATGCCCCAGCCTCAAGGCAGTGATTATTCCGAGAATAAGCCCTAAGAAAATATGCGCCACGCCAACAGATACTGAAAGAAGAAGAAGCGGAACTATTGCATGTTTTCTGTCAATGCAGATTGGCTTAAGCCCGATTCGCCCCCCCAATTCGCCAAAACACTCGCCGTATAGAAAACCAAAGAAGATTGTATATAGTGAAGAAATAATGAATACACTGGAAATATCAGACAAGAATTGGCTCTCTTTATATCTGTATTTTACTATAATGGCAGATATTAAAATGATAATGCCATACGCAATATCGCCAACAATAGAGCCGAAAAATATCGGAAAGAAGATTGCAATAAACGGCGTCGGATCAATAGTTCCGTATTTTGGCAATGGAAGGATGCGCATGAACAATTCAAAGGGTTTTATAAGCTTTGGATTTTTTAAAAATACCGGTATAAGCTCGGCATCCTTCTCCTGAATCTCAAGCTCCTCTAAAAGAACCCTCTTTTCAAACCTTTCATTCAGTCCCTTTTTAATAACTGCCATATCTCTCTTCGGCACCCAGCCGTATATGGCAAAGGTGAATTTTGTCTCATAGAAATAAGCTGTAGTTGCAATCTGTGAGACAGCATCATCAAGCGCAGACCTGTATGCATCAAGCCTCTGATACCATTGAATGGAAAGCTCCTTAAGTTCATTATTTACGCCATCAATCTCTCCTGACAGCTCCTGCCTTCTGTTAATAAGATATTTAATGGCATCAGGCAGGGGTCTGTCTGCTACAGTAGTCGGAAGCTTTAATTCAGCTATATTCTCCTCCCATAATAATCCCTTTACCTTTGCCACATCCTGTCTATTTAAGACAAGCAGACATGCAAGGGTCTCTTCATCAACAGTGGCAGTAAATATCTCAAATCTATTTTCTGTCAGCTTGCCTATGGCGCCTTTTATATATGGTATTACCTTCTCTTCCTTCCTTTTTATTGTAATGCCTATGTAATCAAGCTCCTTGCTCTCCTTAATCTGTAGTATCAGCGGCGCCAGTGCATTTAAAATATCCTCATATTTTTTAAGAAGCTCAAGCTCATCCTGAAATTCCTTTTTTTGGGATACGAGCTGCTCTGCCTTTATACTGATCTCTTTTACAAGCGTCATCACATCGCGAAGAAAATCATCGGATGTAATAAACCAGAGGAGATCTGGCCTCTCAGAGATCACCATTCCTCTCTGTTCAGGAAGGAGAAGGAGTATGTGTTTTATATCCTCCCTTATTTTTTCAAAGAGGGCCTTTTTCTTTACACCCTCTTCATCAAGGGTTAATCTTTTTAAATACTTCTCTTTTCTGACAAGGTCAATTGGAATGGATTCTATATGGACTACACCAAGGGTGTGCAAAAGGTCAGTAACATCAGGCAGCAGACTTTTGGAGCCAAGTATCCTGATCTTCACCATCTCAACTATCATGGCAGCACCTTCTTTACAACAACATCAACAGCCTCCTTTATTTTCTTTGCAGCTTCTTTTTTTATCTCTTCTGCCCTTTTTTCTGCATCTTTAACTATTTTTTCCGCCTCTTTTTCTACCTCTTTCAATCTTTCCTTTTTATATCCCTCTGCTGTCAGGCTGAGATCCTTAGCCCCTTTCTTTAATATCTCATCTGCCTCCTTCCTTGCATCATCTATAATAACACCTGCTTTTTCTCTCGCCTCTTTAAGCATCCCTTCAATCTTCTCTTCTGCAGCATGAATCTCGTCAATTATAGATGCATCATTGTCAGGGATATCAGGCATTTTTATATCCTCATCGCTTCTTTTACCTCTTTTAATACATCAGAGGCAATCCTTTTTGCCTTAATTGAACCTTGCTCAGCTATATCAAAGACCTTTTTAGTATCAGATAATAATGCCTCCCTCTTTTCCCAGATAGGCTTTATCGCCATCTTCATCCTCTCCAGCAGCCTCTTTTTGCAGTCAGTGCATCCTATTGTAGCAGCCCTGCAGTCCTTATCAATCTGGCTGACATCATCTGCTGATGAATAAATCTTGTGAAACACAAAGGCAGTGCAGACATCAGGATTGCCCTTATCAGTGCGCCGCACCCTTGCAGGGTCTGTAATAAGGTTCTTAACCTTATTTTCAAAAACATCTACAGGGTCAGATAGATATATTGCATTGTTATAGCTCTTGCTCATCTTTCTTCCGTCAGTGCCCGGAAGCTTTGGTATATCTGTTAAGAGAGGCGCAGGCTCAACTAATTTAGCATTATAAAGGAAATTAAATCTCCTTGCAATCTCCCTTGTAAGCTCAAGATGCGGCAACTGGTCAATGCCGACAGGGACAGCATTTGCCTTGTATATCAATATATCTGCTGATTGCAATACAGGATAGCCAAGAAAGCCATAAGTAGACAAATCCTTGTTTTTTATCTGCGTTATCTGTTCCTTATATGTTGGGTTTCTCTCAAGCCATGAGACAGGTGTTATCATGGATAATAGAAGATGCAGTATTGCATGCTCCTCAACCTTTGATTGAATAAAGAGAGTGGACTTTACAGGGTCTAAGCCGCACGCCAGCCAGTCAATCAGCATCTGTATAATATTCTCTTTTATATCCTTCGTATTCTCATAGTTTGTTGAAATGGCATGCCAGTCAGCAACAAAAAAGAAGCACTCGTTCTCCTCCTGCAATTTAATCCAGTTTTGAAGCGCGCCGATCAGATTCCCAAGGTGCATCCTTCCGCTCGGCTGCATCCCGCTTAATACACGCAACTTTTTCATGAAAAGAAAGCTCCCCCTATTTTAAAGTCGTTGAAAAATATGGCTTTAATATAGCTTAAATATAATACAGTTGCAAGGGGAAAGAAAGGGGGGGGATAAAGGGGTATTAATCTTAATTCATTTATGAGCCTTTGCTTTTAACTTGGCAGGTGAGGTTGCAATAACCACCTCAAGCTCCCTAATTCTCTTTTCAACTGAGCTAATTGCTGTTCTTCTATCCCAAAAGAGTAGACCAATCATTATTGCTATAGCGCCTAAGAGTAATCTAAAGTTCCACTTTGCATCATCCCTCATATTTTTAATATCATCACTTATCTGGTCAAGCCTTTGATTAATAGATTTTTGTCCTTCTTCAAGTCTAATTAGTCTCTCTTTATCTTCCTGAGTAAAAGGGACTTGCTGAAATGACTGTTTTGCAAAAGCCACAGTAACAGAATTTAAGATTGTCAGAAGACTTATCAAAATTAATACACGCTTCACGTTTTTATCTCCTATTTAAATTAATTATAGTGTAACAGAGGATTAAAGTCAATCGCATTTATTATATTTTACATAGACAAAGGGATGAGGCGCGACAGACCTCCTTAATCACATCGGCCATATGCCAAGAATAATATTTGTTAACAAAGAAATAACAGGCCACATGATGCGGCTTAGCGTATGAAAGGGGTCTAAAAAGAGCAATCCCATGAGAATAAATATACCGTATGGCTCAATCCTGCTGACTGGCTCTGAAAGATGCTCTGGAAGTATCCCAACAATGACCCTGCCGCCGTCAAGCGGAGGGATCGGTATCATATTAAAAACAGCAAGGAGTACATTTAGACGGACACTCCATTTTAGCATTAAAGCTACTGGAACCAATATTGTTGTTAATATAGAACCTGCTTGATTGTTTATATTTATCATTGGAATTAAAAAGATTATAATATGTAAGATAATGCCTGAAATAATGGCGAGGATTATATTAATCACGGGGCCAGCTACTGCAACGATTGCCATGTCCTTTTTGGGATTTTTAAAGTTCATAGAATTTACAGGGACAGGTTTTGCATAACCAAAGATAAACCAATTCCCTGTTTTTATAGCATAATACAGCATAAATAGTGGAATAAGAATAGTCCCTATCATATCTATATGTGCAATAGGATTTAATGTCAGCCTGCCAAGATGCCTTGCTGTTGGGTCACCGAGCCTATCTGCCATCCATCCATGCGCTGCCTCATGCAAAGTAATTGCAAAAAGGATTGGCAGCGCCATAATAGATATATTCTGCATTAATTGTGAAATATCAATATCCAAACTGTTCTCCTTATCTCACTGCTATCAACGCCTCATCAGGGTTTACACTGTCGCCAATAGAAACAAAAACCTCTTTAACCTCGCCGTTAACTGGCGCGTGTATCTCGTTCTCCATCTTCATTGCCTCTACTATCAGCACCGTATCCCCTGCCTTCACCTTATCTCCAACCTTGACCTTTATATTCACAACAGTCCCAGGCATTGCTGTTGTTACATCGCCCTCATGGGATGCCTTTGGCCTTCTTGAATGGCCTCCTACCTTTGAATCAATCTGGCCGACCATGCTCGGCACAACTTCAACAAGGGATTCAAGAATAACCTCCTCAAGCTGATTGTCCACATATAGAAAATATGGTCTGCCGCCTTCGCCCTTGTGCCCCATGCCCCCAACCTTGACATGATAGGTCTCGCCGTGAACTTTTATATTGAATTCACTTGGCGCAAGATGAGGCGGCGCCTCTGCAGCCTTCTCTTCCTTCTTTTCTTCAACAAGGGGCTCCTCCTGCTGAAGCATTCCCTTTTCACGGAGGTCAAAAAATTCCAATGCCACCTTTGGAAAGAGTGCATATAAGAGCAGGTCGTCAATATCCTTTGCCTTGTCGCCAACCTCTGCCTTCATCTTCTCAAGCTCTGGCTCAATCAAATCAGCTGGCCTGCAGTCTATAAACTCTTCATCGCCAATTGCCTTTTTTCTTACCTCTTCATTTATAGGCGCAGCAGGCTTTCCATACAACCCCTTCAGATAATTCTTTGTCTCGCTTGTAATAACCTTGTATCTTTCGCCTGTCAAAACATTCAATGTCGCCTGTGTGCCGACTATCTGGCTTGACGGCGTAACCAGCGGAGGATAGCCGAAGTCCTTCCTTACGCGCGGCACCTCTGATAGAACCTCTGGCATGCGCTGCAATGCCTTTTGCTCATTTAACTGGGAAGCAAGATTAGATGTCATGCCCCCTGGTATCTGATACACAAGCACATCAGGGTCAACGCCTGTATATTTACTCTCAAATTTTGAATATTTTGCCCTTACATCCCTGAAATATGATGCAATCTCTGCAAGGAGTTTTATATCAAGCCCTGTATCGTACCTTGTGTCTCTTAAAGTATTTACCAATGTCTCTGTTGGAGGCTGTGAGGTGCCTGACGCTAAAGATGAGATGGCGCAATCAACTATATCCACGCCTGCCTCAATTGCCTTTAGATATGTTGCTGTTGCCATGCCGCTTGTATCATGGGTATGAAGGTGAATCGGCGTCCTGACAGCCTTTTTGAGCTTGCTGATTAATTCAAAGGCATTATACGGCGAAAGCAGTCCTGCCATGTCTTTTATGCAGATTGTATCAGCGCCCATGTCCTCAAGCTTCTTTGCCATATCAACAAAGAGGTCATTGTTATGAACTGGGCTTATGGTGTAACAGAACGCAGCCTCTGCCTTGCCGCCGTATTTTAGTGTCGCCTTTATGGCTGTCTTCATATTTCTGAAGTCATTTAAGGCGTCAAAAATACGCAGAACATCTATGCCGTTTGCTATTGACCTTTCAACAAACCTCTCAACGATATCATCTGCATAATGCCGGTAGCCAACAATATTCTGTCCGCGCAAAAGCATCTGAAAAGCCGTATTTGGCATTGCCTTTTTTAATAATCTAATCCTCTCCCATGGATCTTCCCTTAAAAATCTAATGGCGCTGTCAAAGGTAGCGCCGCCCCACATCTCAACTGACCAGTATCCTATCTTATCTATTTTCTCTGCAATTGGAAGCATGTCCTTTGTCCTGAGCCTTGTTGCAAGAAGGGACTGGTGCGCATCCCGCAGGGTGGTGTCCATTATCATTATTTTTTTCTTTGTCGTTTTATCTTTCATTTAAAAGTTACCTTCCACCCTCACCCCCTTCCATCAAGGAAGGGCAGCCTCTCCTTAATTCCCTCTCCCCTTGCGGGAGAGGGTTAGGGTGAGGGGTATTTTTTACCTTATTTTCCTACAGCCCCGAATGCGCTACAATTGCTGCTGAGATTGCAAGAACCAGGTCCTTCGGGTCTCTCTCATCCTGATACACAAGCTCTTCTATCTTTTCATCAATATAATTTGTACTAAACTCGCCCTTTTTAAAATTCTCGTCAAGCATTATCCTTTTATAAAATGGTATGGTTGTCTTTACGCCGCGTATAACATATTCGTCAAGGCACCTGTACATCCTGTCAACTGCCTCCTCCCATGTCCTGCCCCTAACAGTGAGCTTTGCAAGCATGGAGTCATAGTATGTTGGAATTGTGTAGCCAACATACACATTGCCGTCTATGCGGACTCCAATGCCGCCTGGAGAATAGTATGCTGTTACCCTTCCTGTTGTAGGAATAAAATTGTTCTTTGGGTCTTCTGCATTTATCCTGCACTCTATTGCATAGCCCCTGATTTTTACATCCTCCTGTTTTATAGAAAGCCTCTCTCCTCTTGCAATCTTTATCATCTCTCGGACAATGTCTATGCCTGTAACCTCCTCTGTTACAGTGTGCTCAACCTGAATCCTTGTGTTCATCTCAAGGAAATAAAAATTCTTGTTCTTATCAATAAGAAATTCAACAGTGCCGACATTATTGTAATTTGCTGCTTTAGCAGCAGCAATTGCTGCAGCGCCCATCGCCTGCCTGAGCTTCTCGTCAAGAAGAAGGGATGGCGCAATCTCCACAAGCTTCTGATGCCTCCTTTGTATAGAGCAGTCCCTCTCGCCGAGGTGTATTACATTTCCGTGATTATCTGCAACAATCTGAAACTCTATGTGCCTCGGCGACTCAAGGCACTTTTCAAGATAGACATCCTCATCGCCAAATGCAGAGAGCGACTCCTTCTTTGCAATTGGGAGGAATCTTCTTAATTCCTCCTCATTCCTGCATATCCTTAATCCCCTGCCGCCGCCTCCTGCTGCTGCCTTTAGCATTACAGGATAGCCAATCTTATTTGCCTCTTCTGCTGCCTCGTCTTCTGAATTCATCTTTTCCAATGTGCCAGGCACGATGGGTATTCCAGCCTTTTTCATTATCTGCCTTGATACAATCTTGTTGCCGAGTTTGTGCACAGCATCAGAGGATGGACCGATAAAGGTGATTTCATTCTCCTCGCACGCCTTTGCAAATTCAGGGTTCTCTGCAAGAAAGCCGTAGCCTGGGTGGATTGCATCAACTCCCCGCTGCCTTGCAATCTCAATAATTTTATATATGTTCAGATACCCTGAAAGGGGGCCAGGGCCGACAAGGCACGACTCATCAGCCTTTTTAACATAAAGTGTTGTTGCATCAGCCTCTGAATGGATGGCAACAGTTGCAATCTTTAGCTCCTTGCAGGCGCGGATAATCCTTAATGCAATCTCCCCCCTGTTTGCTATTAATACCTTTTTAAACATCAGTTAACCTCTATAAATTTATTTCTTCTGACCTTTATCATAAACAAATTCTTCTGAACCTCTCCGTCCTGATCAAAAGAGGTGCGTCCTGTGACGCCATCAAAATCCTTAATCTTAAAAAGCGCCTCATTGACATCCTTGCTGTTTGCAGCGCCTTCCTTGAATATCTTGATTAAAATCTTTGCTGTGTCGTACGCCTGCGCAGAAAGAAATGTGGGATCTGCCTCATATTTAAAGCGGTATCTTTTTACGAAATCCTTTACAATCGGCCTTGGGCTGTCAATAAAGAATGAATCCACAAATATTGAGCCGTCCACATACCTCTCGCCAAGCTGGATGAGGTCATTTGAATTCCAGCCATTTGTCCCAAGCATGGTAACACCCTTTATATCATGTAATGCAAGCTGTGGAGCAATCAAAACAATCTTGTTATATTCAGCAGGGATGAATACTGCATCAAATCCAGGCTTATAAACTGTTACCACCTTGCCCTCTTCCTTCTGGCTCATAGTAGTTTCAAAGGTTCCGTACTTTTTTAAATCTGCCTCCTTTATCCTCTCCATCTGCCCGCCAAAATCTACATCCTCAAGTCCAAAGGTCTCAATATGTATTATCTCGCCATTTAATCTCACAACCTCTTTTGTAAAAAAGTCCTTCAGCTCTGTGCCATATGCATCGTCAGGATGGATAACAACAAACCTCTTTAGGTTCAATTTATTTATTGCATATTCAACTACTGCCTTTGCCTGCAGTTCATTTGTCAGGGCGTTTCTAAATAGATATTTACTCATCTTCGGAAGATTAATAGCATAGGCAGAGGGAGTAATAGCAGGCATCTCCAGAGTATCAAGGCCCTTTGCAGCAGCCTCCACCTCTTTATTTGATACAGGGCCAATAACAGCCATTACCTTATCAACATTTGCCAACTCCTCCATTGACTTTACAGCTTTTTCAGGTACACCCTCTGAGTCCTTTATTATTAACATTATTGGCTCCTCGCCTTTTTTCTCATTATGCTCAGAGATTGCGAGGTTGATGCCGTCTTGAATATCCTTGCCGAATGTTGATAGTCTGCCTGTTAAGGGAAGGATTGCGCCTATCTTAAGGCGGCCGATCTTTGGCTTTTCCTTAATCTCCTTTAACAGCCTGTTTGCCTCTGGTACAAATTCATGTTTTGGAAAGGATGCAATAAAATCCTTTGCAGATGCCTCTGCATTAACATAATCACCTGACTTAATATAAGTCTTGATGAGTTTTATCAGGGCAATATCTGATGGAAATGCCCCCGGATATGTTTTTGTTATCTCCCTTAACAGGCTGCTGTCAAAATATTCCTCAATTATGCCCTTTATCCTGTTCCTCTGCCTGCTCTTTTCTGATTCATCTGCTGTCTCATTTAATGCTGATGTCAATGCCTTTACTGACAAGAGGTAGTCTTTTTTTATAATATAGATTTCTGACAGGTATTTGTTGATTGAGGCCTTTCTGTCTGAAGGATGGGGGAGCTTTGCCTCTTCAGATAAAAGGAGCAGCGCATCATCTGTCCTTTTCAGCTCAAAACTGCATATGCCAAGTTTATACCTTGCCTCACTGAAAAGGTCTGTCCTTGGCAGCATCTCCACTATCTTTTTATAATAAACAGCAGCGTTCTCATATTCCCTTTTTGAAAGATATACATCGCCTATCCTTAAATATGCGTCATCAATAAGCCTGCTGTTTGGATATTTAGACACAAAGTTCTTAAAGGCAATTATGGCAAGCTCATTATCTCCTTTTGAATAATATTGCTCGCCTAAACCAAAGGCAGACCTTGCACCCTCCTCTTCCTGCTGCAGCTCCAAGGCAATATCCTTTTTAGGCGCTGGCGAGGCGCAGGAGGACTGGATGATAAGGAAAACCACTGTTAAAATGAAAAAAGTATTTTTAAAGATTGAAATCAAGTTAATACCCCCTATTCCCATCACCCTTTCCCCTTCACTTAAAGGGAGAGGGTTATGACGAGAATTGCGTAAATATAGAATACTCTGCTGTTTTTGTCAAGAATGAATGGGTAAAAGCATATTTTAATTTACAATTTACAATTTTCAATCTACAATTATCAATATGATTGGGACATTGGAGCAGAATCTCCAGAAATTTCTGAGCTACATCTCTGTTGAAAAGGGACTTTCAAAGAATACTGTGGAGTCCTATGAAAGGGACATCAAAAAATTTAATTCATTTTCTAAAGACAATGGCCTGTCTGATATAACAAAAAAGGAGATAATACAATTTTTATCTCATCTTAACAGGAAGGGCCTTTCTCCCACCTCTATCTCAAGAAATATTGTTGCATTAAGGTCTTTTTACAGGTTTTTAGTATCAGAAAAGGAGATTGCCTCTGACCCAACAGAAAACCTTGAATCGCCAAAAAAATGGAACAGGCTGCCAAAGACACTTACTTATGATGAGGTTGACAGATTGATAAATCATAATAAGGGAAATGATTCATCAGGCATAAGGGATGATGCAATGATAGAGCTATTATATGCCTGCGGGCTTCGTGTTTCAGAGCTTATCTCCCTGAAGATGAATAACATAAACCTTGATACAGGCTTTTTAATAACAATTGGAAAGGGCAAAAAAGAGAGGATAGTGCCGATTGGAGAGATTGCACTGAACAAGATAAGGAGATACCTGTTTTCAGGCAGGGCAGGTCTGCTAAAGGATAAAAGGTCTGATTATCTTTTTGTTACATGGTCTGGGAAGCCAATGACAAGGCAGGGATTCTGGAAGCTGATAAAGAAATATGCAAAAGAAGCAGGAATAAAAAGGTCATTCTCACCGCACACACTTCGCCACTCATTTGCAACACATCTTTTAGACCATGGCGCTGATTTAAGGGCTGTGCAGATGATGCTCGGACATTCTGATATATCCACAACACAAGTTTATACGCATGTATCAAGGGAGAGGTTAAAAAAGGTGCATAAAGAGTATCACCCAAGGAGATGAAACATGCTGATACCAAAGGTAGATGAGGAATTATGCATCGGATGCGGCAACTGCGAAAGCCTATGCCCGAATGTATTTAAGGTTGAAGAAGACCAAAAGTCCCATGTCATAGACCCAAAGGGCTGCAGCGAGTGCAACTGTCAGGAGGCAGCAGACTCCTGCCCTGTAAGTGCAATTACACTTGAGGAGGGAGAGATTTAGGGATAAGAACTTATAGAGCCTTTATCGCAAATGCAGTAGGCAGGCGGAATTAGCCTGTCCTTGAACACCACAAGCGTAGAACAATCCTCACCTATAGCAGATGGCGCAATTATTGCCTCAAAACCTGAGTTTCTTGCCTCCCTCGCTATAATCTGAGTTATAGAAAAGTCTGTTGGGTCAGTCAGTTGGTCAGTGGAAAGATGAAGCTTTTTTAGAAAAGAAATATTGGTCAAATCCAGACATCCTGTTAAGTTTACCCTGAATGTTCCGATTACCTGGGGAGGCAGGTCTTGCTTGCGGCCATGCACCTGCTTTAGTTTTTCTCTGTAGGCGCAATCAGGGCTAATAGAAAGATACAGCACACCAAACTCGCCTCTTGGATTATAACGCCATGAGTATAAGATCGTATGGACCATCTCATCCATCTCAGCAGCATAACGGGCATTTACAATACGATAGTATGTGTTTGAGGGTGGTGATACCCCCGGCATGAGTTCTTTCAAGGCATGGAGCTTCACGCAGGAAATCCATAACGGATTGAAGCTAAGAGAGAGAGCACCTTCTCTAACTCCTTGTCTGACCTCAGGCAAAGAATTGGAGGAACATCATTCAGATAGGGATTTGGCGTGTTAATCCACTGTCTCGCACCCTTTGCTGTCAAAAC
>JACRON010000018.1 GCA_016214425.1 Nitrospirota bacterium | reverse complement strand
TTACTGACGGGTATCAGGACAAGATTGTGGCAATAGACCCAAAGAGCAATCTCAATGTTAAGGAAATAAAAACCGAGCTCGGGCCATTTGATGCAATTAGCATAGAAAAAGAAGGCAGGGAATTAATCATCCTCAGCCATGCAAGCAATAAAGGAATATGGGTAATAGACCCTTTAACTTACAAAACTATAAAACAGATGCCTCTGCCGCATAAGGGCGATGAACCGGCAGGATATTTTCACCTTGCCTATAACCCTGTTTACAACAAGCTGTATGCTGTAAGCCGCACATTACAGGAGCTGTATGTCTTTGATTCAAAGGAATGGAGGCATATCAAGACAATAAAAACAG
Source organism: Nitrospirota bacterium (assembly GCA_016214425.1). Lineage (GTDB taxonomy): Bacteria > Nitrospirota > CAKKRA01 > 9FT-COMBO-42-15 > 9FT-COMBO-42-15 > 9FT-COMBO-42-15. The sequence continues at coordinate 2,251 of JACRON010000018.1, read as the reverse complement.
GCGATATGCCCTCAGGCATTGCAGTAAGCCCTGATGGCAGATATGTTTATGTTACAAATATGGCATCAAAGAATATCTCTGTTGTCAATTCAGCAGATGACAAGATAGAAAGGACAATACCATTTAACGGCTTGCCAAATGCCATTACCTTAAGCCCTGATGGAAAATATTTATATGTAACCGATGAAGAGAATTTTAAACTTTTTATAATAGAAAGCAGCGCGAATAAGACAATTAAAGAACTCCTTATTGGCATTGCGCCAAGGGGAATTACAGCAACATCCGATGGGAAATATATCTATGTAAGCAATCTGGACTCCTTTAGTGTAACTGCTGTTGATGTAAACAAAATGGAGATAATTGCAAATATCCCGGTAAGTTCCCTCCCATGGGGCATAGCATCAAGCCCTGACAGCAAGAGGGTTTTTGTATGCAACTGCAGATATATATTATTTTTTATCTTATTATCTTTATGTCTTGTTGAATATGCAGAGGCAAAGGAGTATCTGTATGTAACCCATGAAAGAAGAAATATAATATCTGTTATAGATATTAAAGAAAAGAAGGTGATAAAAAAGATACCCATTGGGAAGACTCCAACAGATATTGCCTTGTATCCTGAAAAAAAGCTGATAGCAATAAGCCACAAAGATGAATTATCTGAGTTTATCTGGATTATTGACAGTGCAACCTATAAGACAAAACAAAAAACCATGTCAGCTATAACAAGGCACAGGGAAAGGGGCAGAAGCTATATTCAATTTAGTAGTGATTATACAAAGCTGTATTCAATAGATGACGAAAATAATCATCTTGAGATATTTAATATAAAAGACTGGAAGCCTATAAAAAAGGTTGTTCTTGACTTAAAGCCAATGGGCATTACATTCTCGCCTGCAAACAAAGAGGCGTATATACCTACTCTTTACAAGGGAGGCATACATATTCTTGATTTGGAGAATGATGCCATAAAGGATAACATTATAATTGACGGCGCTGCCTCTGATATTGCTGTTAGCAGTGATGGGAAGATAGCATATATCTCTGATATTGTTAACAGCAATGTAATAATCATGGAATTAAAGACAAGAAAGATATTAAAAAGGATTATTGTTGGCAACCGACCTCACAGAGTTCTTTTGAGCAAAGATGAAAAACTTCTTTATGTGGCAAATTATCATTCAAACAATATCAGTGTAATTGATACTGAAAGGATGGATGCCATTGCCCTTATACCAGCAGGGATACTGCCGTATGATATGGCATTGAGCAAAGACGGCAGATGGCTCTTTTCATCCAACTATGATGAATCAAGCATATCCATAATAGATACAAAGACAAATAAAGTAACTGAAAAGATATTGGTAGAAATTTATCCGACAAGGATAAAATTGGGTTCTTTTTAAACCCGAGTAGCATTTAAGTTGACTAATTTCCTGTTTCAAAAATAACTTTACTGATGTGGTGGTTATGAAAAATTACTTAATCTTATTAATAGCTATTCTGCCCTTTCTCTCGGCAAATTCTGCTGAATCTGCCCGTGGGGACATGGGAGATGAAAACATCAGGTATTATCAGGGCAGTAAAATCACCTACGCAGACAGAGGTATGCGTCTTCTGCCACACGCCTCACGGCAGCACACTTGAGGACTTAGGAGGCGGAGTTAGAGCGCCGCTCTGGAATAGAAAACTATCCACCGCAAGCTACTTCTTATACGATGAGGTCTGGTCTCCTACACTTGAGGCATACAGGGTTAATGTAAAACCCTCTGCGCCTACAGGATATTCTAAGCTATGCCTTTCCTGTCATGACGGCACACTCGCAATAGGCAATGTATACAATGCCCCTGGCTCAGGCGGATATTCTTCAACAGGGCAAAGCTCAATTCCTCTTTCAGGCACAGGGACAGGTGGGGTTATGCCTTCTGGCAGCGGCCAGTACACAGGAGACACAAGGCTTATTGGAGTTAATCTTAGCAATGACCACCCCATATCTTTTGTATTTGACATGAACCTATATAATGCAGATAAAGAGGTGGCAGATCCGTCTACAGTAGTTGACCCAATAACAAACAAGACCTTATTATATTCAGGGACTACATCAACGAGAAACAATGTCCAGTGCACATCGTGCCACAACCCGCATACAACTTATGAGAAATTCTTAAGGATGAGCAGATGGCAGCTTGGCGGCGGCGCTGCGCAGAGGCAGATATGCTTAAACTGCCATAATAAACCAGGATGGACAGGC
>JACRON010000017.1 GCA_016214425.1 Nitrospirota bacterium | reverse complement strand
GCAGAGATGGGGAAAGTCGCATGGGCAGTAGTCATTAAGCCTTGCAGCAAACTTCTCATTTCTGATTTTATCTGCAATACTGAGTATCTCATCCCTTATCTTCTCTACCTTATCATCTGAATACCTTTCTGTTGATATGGGTAATTGTGTACGAAGCTGATAATAGGTTAATCTCTCTACCAGCACACCAAGCTTTAACTCAACAGCCATCTGGTATATTGCAAGCTGCTGGCTCTCTTTTAATTTATCAATTGTAATAGGATTGAAATTTGATTTATAGTCTATTATCTCAACGCCTTTTTCAAGCCTGTCTATCCTGTCTATCTTTGCCCTGAGCTTTATGCTGTCTATATCAATAATATAGTCCCTTTCAACTGCCATTGGTAGTTTAAAGCCTTTTATATTTTTACTATAAAATTCTGACAGAACCTCTTTGCCATAATCAAGATACCTCTTTTCTTCTTCCTCACTATCGTATCCCTCCTTTACCCAGTTTTGTCCATAGTATGCTAATATCTCTTCAAGAGGCGGCGGTGGAGGCACTTTAATATCGTACATAAACTCAAGCGCCTTATGCAGGCTGTCGCCAAAGCTGAGCGGCGCCCTCGGTTTTGGCTTAAGGCCGTCTACATACCGCAGCTTATAGAGAAGCGGGCATTGCTGATACAGGCTGATTGAACTGTAGCTTAACGGACGCATTGGCTTACCCCCTGACTATTTTAACACTATTATATATTTTGTAAACAGGATATTAAACTGGCCAAATAATCATTGACGGTTTTATTATTGAATGATAAACTAAAAACATTATGAAGATTACAATACCAGACATTTTAAAGAAAAAGGCAGAAGGTAAAAAGATTACAATGCTTACAGCATACGATTTTCCCTTTGCCCAGATTGTTGACGAGGCAGGGATTGATATTATCCTCATCGGCGATTCACTTTCAATGGTTGTTCAGGGGAATGATACTACTATCCCTGTTACAATGGATGAGATGGTCTACCATGCAAGGCTTGTATCTAAGGCAGTAAAGAATGCAATGGTTATTGGCGATATGCCATTTATGTCTTATCAAATAAGCATAGAAGATGCTGTTTATAATGCAGGCAGGTTTTTAAAAGAGGGCGGCGCACATGCAGTAAAATTAGAAGGCGGCGTTTCAATGGCAGATACAATCAGGGCTATTACAAAGGCAGAAATACCAGTAATGGCGCATATAGGACTAACACCGCAGTCAGTCCATAAATTCGGCGGATACAAGGTTCAGGGAAAAGACCCAAAGGCTGCAAAGAGGCTGTTGGCAGATGCAAAGGCAGTTGAGGAGGCAGGCGCATTTGCCATTTTGCTTGAGGCGATTCCTGCACCGCTTGCACAGCGGATTACAAAGGCTGTAAAGATACCGACCATCGGCATTGGCGCAGGCAAATACTGCGATGGCAATGTTTTAGTGCTATATGATATGCTCGGACTTTTCAACAGATTTGTTCCAAAGTTTGTTAAGAGATATGCAAATCTGAGGGAAGAGACATTAAAGGCAGTAAAGCAATATAAAGAGGATGTTGAAAAGGGCAGGTTTCCAGCAGAGGAGCATAGCTTTAAATAATGGTTTAATAATATGAATGCTGTTTGCGAGATGAGGCCAATCAAAAAAAGAGCGGATATCAAAGCAAAAACAACATTAATAAACAGAGTCAAAGCAACAATTGACAGATACAATATGCTCAAAAAGGGTGATGTTGTGCTTATTGCTGTATCAGGAGGGCCTGATTCAGTATTTGCATTAGAAATTCTCAATGCGCTGAAGGATGAATACGGCCTCACCCTTCATGCAGCTCATCTGAATCATAAGTTCAGAAAAGAGGCTGATAAAGAGGCAGAGTTTGTCCGAAGATTGGCAGAAGAAAAGGGAATGCCTGCAACTATTGACGCTTTTGATGTAAAGGCTTATTGCAAAGAAAGAGGACTCTCCAAACAGGAAGGCGCAAGAGAAGTCCGCTATGATTTTCTAAGAAAGACTGCTGATAAGATTGGCGCAACAAAGATTGTTACAGGCCATACAGCAGATGACCAGGCAGAGACTTTTTTGATGAGGCTTATCCGCGGGTCTGGCGCTTTAGGCCTTTCTGGTATTCCGCCTGCAAGCGGAAAAATCATCAGGCCTTTGATTGAAACAACAAAAAGAGAAGTTCTTGATTATCTATGGAAGAATAAAATCAGGTATGTAAAAGACCCTACGAATATCAAGCCTGTATATCTTAGAAATAAAGTCAGGCTTGAGCTTATGCCATTGCTGGCAAAAAGATTTAATCCGAATATTGTCTCTACCCTTTGCAGGGAATCAGATATATTAAGAGAAGATGAGGCATTTCTCAATGGCATTGTAGATACTATCTTTAAAGAGATGGTGACAGTTCAGGAGAAAGACAGCATTACCCTAAATTATCTTAGATTCAACGGACTTCATCCTGCAATTAAAAAAAGGGTTGTAAGAAGGGCTGTCTCTGAATTAACAGGTGGTTTGAGGAGGATTTCATATCAGCATATAACCTCTGCAATAGATGCGATAAAAAATACAGGCAAGGGGGTAGATTTGCCTGATGATATTAGAATAGAGAGGGATTATAATAGTCTTAAGGTGTGTGTTGGAAAGGCAGGGTCAGCACGCATTCAAGAGGCGGTTCAGATTAAAGTGCCGGGCACAACAGAGGTTCCATATTTTAATATAAAATTAGAGGCAATAATCAATAACAGGGCTGTGGTCTCTGAAAAGGCTGATACTGGCTTATTTGACCTTGATAGATTAGCAATGCCGTTATTTATAAGAAGCAGGAAAGAGGGCGATTATTTCTATCCTGCAGGCATGAAAGGCAGAAAGAAGCTGAAGGAGTTTCTGATAGACCATAAGATACCGAGGGCAGACAGAGATAAAATTCCTATACTGATAGATAAAAATAATGATATACTATGGATAATGGGT
>JACRON010000016.1 GCA_016214425.1 Nitrospirota bacterium | reverse complement strand
TCCTGCCTTAGAAGCCGATGCGCAGGGACTTCACCCTTAAAAATATATTGAATACTGTCACTGCGCTGAGAAATAAGGCTATGACAACGATGGTTAAAATGACCAATGCCCATATCTTCATGGCATCCCCCATCAGCAAAACCGCTGCCAAAGAGTAATACCTGATTTTTCATATCTCCCTAAATTCCCTTGCGCTTAATCCCTCTGAATCCCTCCTTTGCAATTAAATTCCCCCTATACTTATATTAAATAAGCAATTCCTGTGCCAGATTGTGATATTAAATAATCTCTTTATTTATCAATAAGCTAAAAAATTAAACAAAGACGGCTGTCATTTATGTATGTATTTTTATTCCAATCTTATGCAAAAATTTTCTCTTTTTGTCTAATTGGTTTCTCACTTGCGGGTTATATCCCCTCCCTTCTCCCCATTCACCCCTGCATTTTGGGTGGGCAAAGCCCACCTACATTTTTAGTTATTTGTCCTCAAGACCTTGAAGCCCGGCAGGAATAATAATATCCTCTATTGATATTACTTTATAGAAATAAACCTTCTTTCCTATCCTTTCAGTCCAAATGTCGCCAATGGAGAATGGGATTTTTCTTCCCACATGGCTGGTCTGACACACAACAGGTGAGTAATCAGGATTATTATCTCCATTATTGCCGCTGCCGTTTATTCTTACCCATTGCTTTACAAGCATCTTTTTATTCTCTCTCTTTTCTTTAATAACTGTATTAGTATTCAAAGCTGCAACCCCCTTTCCCCCTCACCTAATAATAAATTTACCTTTATATTGTTTATATATCAAGCGCCCAGGCGACAGTTTTTCTGTAACTTAGGCGACACTCAACTCAGCGCCTCCCGCTGAAGCCTTGCCTCGTCCAGTATATGTATCTGCCGCCTGAGCATCTTTATTACCCCTGCCCTCTGATATTCCTTTAATACCTTTGACAAGGTCTGACGGGTAATGCCAACAAGACTTGCCAGATCCTTTGTGGAAAATGGAAGCTCTATTGATACGCCGTCATCTCCCCTCTCGCCTTTCTCATTGATCAGCCTCAATAAGGTCTCTGCCACCTTTCCGTATGCATCTGCAAAGACCAGGCTCCGAATCTTCTCGTCTGTCTGCCTTAAGCGGCGGCAGACAGTCAGCAGCATGGTCAGAATAAGCTCTGGCTTCTGGCGAAGGATGCTTAAAAAGGCCTCTCTGTCCAGCACAACAGCCTCAGAGCGCTCCATTGCTGTAACAGTTGCAGAGCGGTGCTGGCCGTCCAATAATGCCATCTCTCCAAAAAAGTCGCCGGGATATAATAATTTCAAGATGACCTCGCGCAGATCCTTGTCCATTACAGAAATCTTTACCATCCCTGATTTTAAGATAAACAGGGCTGTGCCAGGGTCATCTGCATAAAATATTACCTCCTGCTTGCGGTATTGCCGGATGCGGGTCAGCCTCACTATCTTTTTCAGGTCTTCATCCGGCAAATCTGCAAAGAGCGAAACCTTTCTTAAAAATGTATCGGGTTTTTCTTTCATAGTTTATTTTATCTGTTTTGTTTTAAAAGTCAGAAAAAATCCCTCTCACCCCCTTTTATAAATGGGGGGTGAATCTGAAAAGGGGGCGAGCTAAGGATTTTTCAATTAAATAAATATCATGAGGGACGATTATATTCAATCACCGTTATGGGGTATTTTTGGGGTAGCTCAGATGATGCCCTTTTTTCGGGCTGTGGTAAGGGCTTCCTGCCTGTTTCTGGCATGGAGCTTTTCATAGATTTTTTTTATGTGGGTATGAACAGTATGAGGGCTTATACTTAGCTTCTCTGCTATCTCTTTATATGCGAGTCCGTCTTCTATACATTTTACAATCTCTTTTTCCCTGTGGCTTAACAGATATTCTTCGCTTGCTCCTTCGTCCTGAAATTCCATTATCAGTTTTCTTGCGATTTTGGGGCTCATGGGCGCACCGCCCTGATAAAGGCTGTGAAGCGCCTCAATAAGCTCTCTCGGCGAGCTGCCTTTTAAGATATATCCTGATGCGCCTGCCTTTATTGCAGAAAATACATTATCCCTGTCTTCAAAAACAGTATGCGCCATAAGCTCAACCTCTGGTTTTTTTTCTTTTACCTTTTTTATTAAATCTATCCCTGACATGATAGGAAGGCCAAGGTCAACAAGCATGATATCAAAACAAGGAGCTGCAGCCCCTTGCTGTCTGATGGCAGTCAATGCCTCTTCAGCAGAGCCCCAGTCGCTGATAACAGAGATATCCTTTTCTCCGTTTAAAAGGAGCTTGAGATTTTCACGCAAAAGAGGGTCGTCTTCTACAATTGCAATATTCATAGTTTAAAAATCCTAAATCCAAAATTCTAAGTCCCAAGGAAATTCAAGTTTCAAATGCTCTAAACAAGGGGTTGCAACCCCTTGTTGCTAATACAAACGCATTAATTTATGTTAAATAAATCTCCCCTAACCCCTCTTTTCCAAAGAGGGGAACACACCCCTTTATCCCCTCTTAATAGAGGGGAAAGTTTCCCCCTTTGAAAAAGGGGGACAAAAGGGGGATTTTGTAAATATCAAGTTCAATGTAGTCATACTAATGTTCTTCTTAGTACTTGGACATTGAACATTTATTATTGTTTAGAATTTAGAATTTTAGATTGCAATACTTTATCACTACGGCTGACCCAACTCCATACCCTTATCAGGGTATTTTATGGGTATTTTTAAGGTTATGCAGGTGCCGTTATCTGTGGTTATTGTCAACCAACCGCCGAGCTCCTTTGCCCGAATATTCATATTTGAAATGCCCCTGCCCCTTCCTTTTTCATCTTCTTTGAAACCTATCCCATCGTCCTTTATGGTAAGGGTAATATTAGCAGTGTTTACTGACAAGGCGACCTCTACAGATTTTGCCTTTGAATGTTTTATAATATTTGTGAGCGCCTCCTTATAAGTCCTGAAGATATTTAAATAAAGGATGCTGCTCACCTGTTCTCTGACATCCTCAAGAGATGTTTTCATATTAAAAGAGAGATTATATGCCTCAATCATATTGCTGCCAAAGCTCCTGAGCTCTGCTGCCATGTCCTGCCAGTTTGCCTCTTTAATATCAAGGCTGTG
>JACRON010000015.1 GCA_016214425.1 Nitrospirota bacterium | reverse complement strand
GCCTCTTGCTGTGCATTAAGGATAGTTTGATAAATTTCTCGCTGCCTTCTATTTACACGGCTACCAATAAAACTTGTCCGCGTAATATCAGCATAATAACCTTTATACTCTGCGCCAAAATCTATTATTACTGAATCATTATTCCTTAAAAGCCTTTTGCCTGATACTGCATGAGGCAGGGCAGCCCTGTAGCCTGAGGCAACAATAGTCTCAAATGGCAGCCTGTCAGAGCCGCCGCTCTTTATAGCATATTCTAATCTTAATGCAATCTCTTTTTCTGAAATACCTATTTTTATATCAGGATTTATCTTTTTATAAGCCTTTTCAGCCCTCTTTATTGCAATTCCTATATTCTCTATCTCAATTGGGCTCTTTATAACCCTCAATTTCTCTACCAAATTAAAGGTGGGGATAATTTTAATCTTTTTTAATTTTTTTGTCAACTTTTGGTATTGCTCAAGCGTAATATTTCTCTTTTCAATGCCAAGGTGGGAAATTCTTTCCTTCTTTATTAACCTCTCTATCTCATCAATTATTGAGTTCTTATAAATAACAATCCTGTATCCCTTTACCTCATCCTCTGCTACTGTCTTATACCTGAAATCCGTGATAAAATACCTTTTATCCCCTGTAATCAGCAAAGAGGCAGAGGAGCCGCTGAAATTGGTAAGATATTTTATATTCTCCAGTGCAGTCAAAAGGATAGCATCTATTTTATTTTCAGCAAGCCTCTCCCTCACATCCTTGAGGCGTTCAATATTAAATTTCATTGGATTATTTCTTGACCTTTTTAGATAGGAGATTTTTTGCTGCCTTAAGCCCCAAAAAGTAGCTGTCCTTGCCAAAACCAGAGATAACACCCTCTGACACCTCAGAGATATAAGAGTGGCGCCTGAAGGATTCTCTTTTATATATATTTGACAGATGAACCTCTATCACTGGAATGCCTACAGCAGAAATTGCATCCCGCAAGGCAATGCTCGTATGTGTAAAGGCTGCTGGATTAAATACTATTGCATCATATTCTTCAACTGACTCATGGAGCATCTGGATAAGCTCGCCTTCAAAATTAGACTGCTTTATTGTAATATCCATGCCCTCTTTTTTTGCAAACTCCATCATTTCCTTATTTATATCAAGAAGCGTAGTTTTGCCGTATATCTCAGGCTCTCTGAGGCCGAGTAGATTTAGATTTGGTCCGTGAAGGACAAGAATTTTCAGCATTATCAATATCCTTAATCCTAATCTCTAAACCTTAAATAAATTCAAAAATTGTAAGTAAGTCATTCCTGCGTGTATCTGGCAGGAATCCATGTCTTGCACATTGTGGATTCCCGCTCAAAAACAGTGCGGGAATGACCTCTTAGAATGTACAAATATTTAGAACTTTTGTCATTTAACATTGTTTAGCCCCTGATAGATTCAGTCAGGGGTTAGGATTTAGAAATTAGGATTTATTTCTTTGGCAATTCCCTGCGAATTAGGAAACGTCCCTTGCCGATATTTCCATCAGGCTTTATGGCAAAGATAATAAAATAGTCCTTATTAATGCCCTTCATTATTATTATTGCCTTATCTGTAATTACTACTAATTCCTTAACAGCGCCGAATTTCAATGAATCAGAAACCCTGTCTATATCCTTTAATACAGAGCTGTATTCTGCGCTGATAGATGCAAGGTCTATATTATGCTCAACAATCCGCTCCTCAACAACAATGCCGTCCATGCCGACAATTGCTATCCCCATTGCATCCTTTTCTTCATCTGCTATGCGCTTTAATATCTCTGAGAAGATCATATTTGTGGCTGCTCTTTCTTTATATTTTCAAGCCAGCTCTGCAATCTCTGCACCTTTGCCTTTTGCTTGCCTTGCTTAACTGGCTGAGGGGCCTCTTTTGGAGCCTCTGTCTTTTTCTCTGGCTCTTTGGGTTTCTCAACAGCAGGCTTTAAACGAAAATCAGCCGTTGCCTTTGCAGCCGCTGGCTCTGCTAAAGTTATCTCCTCTATCTCTATTGCCTCAACATCTGATTCACCCTTCTCAACCACAACACCCGGTATAATCTCTTCAGTCTTCGGCTTTCCGCTTACAAACAGGCTTGAAAGAGTAATTGCATCCTCTAATTTCTGTTTTAATTCTTTACTCTCGGGTTTTTCTTTTAACAACATGCGATATATCTCAATCCCCTTTTCATAGAAGCCCTGTTTTATATATAATTCAGCCAGCGTCTCTGTTGTCATCTCAGCTTCAGGCTTCTTCTCTGCTTTTACAACCTTTTCTTCAAAAAGCGGTTCTTTAAAAGAAATCCCTTCCTTTGCTTGCTCCTTTTTAGAAACAGACGGCTCAACTGAGAGTATTTCGCTCTCAGGCTCTTCTATTATAATCATATCTTCTTCAGGCATGGCAACCTTTGGTGTCCCTGCCTCTTCAGGTCTCTTTTCAAAGGAAGATATATCAAGGCTTGTAACCTCTGTCTCCTTCATCTTTGCCTCTTGAATGAGCTCTTCATCTGACTGCAGCAGGTCCTTTGGAAAACTAATTAATTCTTCCTCGTCAATCTCGTATACTGGCACCCCTGCCTCTTCCTTTGCCTCTTCTGATAAATCCTTTGCCTTTTTTGGCTCCTCTACTGGTTTAAGTTTAATCAGCTTTTCTAATTCCTCGTCCTTCTCTTCTTTTAATTCATATACATTCTCTTCCCCAGCAGGAATCTTGCCCTCTTCCTCTAAAACAGGCGGCTTCTCGACGGTATCTTGAATGCCTCCTTCGGCTCTTCAAGTATTGCTTCTTCTTCAGCAGCCTCTTTCATTACAAACGGTCTTTCTTCTGCTTTAACCTCTTCTATAATCTCAGGCTCAGGCATTTTTGTTTCAGGCTCTATTGGCTCTGGTTCCTTTGGAGTTGATTTTATTTCTGCCTTCTCAGGTTTTGCCTCAATCTTCTCTACAGCAGGAGCAGGCATCTTTTCTTCTTTCTTCTCCGGAGCTGCAGGTGGTTTTGGAGCAGGCCTGATGCCTTCCAACTGCTTGAGTATCCCCTTAATCTCCTCGTCTTTTGGATTCAAAAGGAGTATAGTATTGCAGCTCTTTATTGCATCCTCAATATTGCCTAATGTCTTATGTATCTCTACGAGCTTTTTATGGGCAAGGAGGTTGTCAGGGTTTGCAGCAACAACCTTTTTAAACTCCTCTAATGACTCTTTTACAAGCCCCTTCTTATGATAGGCCTTTCCCAATGCCACCCTTGCACTCACATAATTAGGATGATGCTTGAGGCCGTCTTTTAATACAGTTATAGCCTCTTCAAGCATCCCGCCCTTTAGATATTCCTCTGCAAGGGGGACAAACAGCTTTGAACTTGGGTCCTTTGCCAGCCTTTCTGATAGCTTTTCTATCTCAGGCGAAAGATTATATTCTTCTTTGGTTTTAGCCATTTAGCTATCCCCTATATATAGAACATACTACTTTATTATAACCATTCCGTAGCTTTAGCGAAGGATGGAATCAAGGTGTCTCCTTTTAAAATTAACTATCCTGTCAAAAATCCTGTGGGCAACATCCTTTTTAGGCATCTTATCAAGCTTGGCAACTATACCATCTTTATCAATAATTGTAACAATATTTGTATCAACCTCAAAACCAGCATCAGTGTCTGAAACATCATTTGCAACAATCATATCCAGATTCTTTTCCTTCAATTTATACATAGCATTGTTGATAATATCACTGGTCTCTGCTGCAAAACCTACAATTATTCTATTACCCTTGTTTCTGCCAATCTCAGACAATATATCAGGAACCTCTGTAAACCCCATGCTGATATCCTTACCGCTCTTTTTGAGCTTATCCTGACTTACTTTTATTGGCCTATAATCAGATACAGCAGCAGCCATAATAACAATAGTTGCCCTCTCTATATTTCTCATCACCTCTTCCCTCATTTCATCAGCAGTAACAACATTTATAAGCTCCACATCCTTTGGCCTTTGAAGGGATGAATGGCCTGATATAAGCATCACCTCTGCACCCCTGCTCTTTGCTGCCTCAGCTATAGCATAACCCATCTTACCTGTCGACCTGTTTGATATAAAACGCACAGGGTCTATATACTCCCTTGTGGGCCCGGCAGTTACCAATACAACCTCACCTTTCAAATCCTTTTTAACAACAAGGATATCAATGACAGATGAAACAATCTTATCAACATCTGCAAGCCTGCCCTTTCCAATAATGCCTGATGCAAGCTCCCCTTCTTCAGGTTCTATAAATCTGCACTCCCTTTCCTTTAAGAATGCAATGTTCCTCTGCACAATGGGATTCTCATACATATCGCTGTCCATTGCAGGTGCAATCAGGACAGGGCATTTTGCTGACAAAACTATTGTAGTTAAAATATCATCGCCGATTCCGGCGGCAATCTTTCCTATAATATTTGCAGTTGCAGGCGCAATCAGAAATAAATCAGCAGCCTTTACCACCTCAATATGCGCCATACGGGAGTCCTTTTGCAATACAAAGGTCTCTGTATAAACAGGATTGCAGGAAAGGGTCTGCATGGTAAGGGGTGTAATAAACTCCATCCCTGCCTTTGTCATCACAATTGTTACATCTGCATTGGCTGACTTAAGCCTTCTGACAATCTCTGCAGCCTTATAAGCAGCAATGCTCCCTGTAACACCTAAGATTATCCTCTTTCCTGTAAGCATGCAGTTGCCCTATTCCTCCTCTGTTTCTCCCTTTGCCTTGCTGGAATCATTTAGATATACACTCAGGTCATTTTTAATCTCTGATGCCTCTTCATCCTCTTCCTCTGTAATTCCCCTTTCAGCATCCCTTTCCTTAAATACATCCCTCATTGCCTCCCTTGCCTCTTTTCCTGTTAAAAGCACAAAATCAGCAGAGACAATCTCGCCCAAGGCAATGGTTGTCTCCTTTGTATATTTTGTATTTATTACAGGGGCATTGCCCTCCATTAATTCCTTTGCCCTCTGTATCGCAAGGTTAGCCAGCCTGAAACGGTTGATATGATGCTCCTTTTTAGCTTCTACTGGTAATGAAACAATATCCATAAAAAACCTCCTATAGATTAAATTTTTCATTTATCAAATCTGGATTGAATTTATTTATCTTAAGCCTCTCTGCTGTTATAATGGACTTTAAATCTTCTAATGCCTTTTCAAACTTATCATTTATTATAACATAATCATATCTTTTATATTGAGAAATTTCTTTTTTTGCATTTTCAAGGCGCTTTTCAATATCCTTTACTGCATCAGAATTCCTCTCCAAAAGCCTCCTTCTCAGGTCATCAAAGGATGGCGGCAGTATGTAAATAAAGATTCCTTCCTCCCAGCTCTCTTTAATCTGCATCGCACCATGTGAATCAATATCAAGTATCACATCTATCCCTTTATTCAGTATCTCTGCAAGCTGTTTTTTTGATGTCCCATATAGGTTGTCATGGACAACAGCCCATTCTGCA
>JACRON010000014.1 GCA_016214425.1 Nitrospirota bacterium | reverse complement strand
ATTTGATGTTATTTATTATACAAAGGATGAGTTAAATCAGATTGAACCGCCGTCAGGCGAGTCTGAAAATACATTAAAAAATGTGGGGGCAAAGGGCGTATGCGAGCCAGCAGCAATATTAAGCTCATGGGCAAAGGCGCTATTAGTAAAAAAGCTAAAAAAAGGAAATGTAACAATAGCAGTGGCAGAGGCGCCATTTACATCATAGGCATTGGCCCTGGCAGTTTAAAGGATTTAACACAGAGGGCAAAGGATGCAATCAAAAAATCTGATATAATTGTCGGATATACCACTTACATTGACCTGATAAAGGGTCTGATAAAGAATAAAGAGGTCTTTGCAACTGGAATGATGCGTGAGGTAGAAAGGTGCCAGAAGGCGATTGATATTGCATTATCCGGCCGAAAGGTTGCAGTTGTCAGCAGCGGTGATTCAGGCATCTATGGCATGGCAGGTCTGGTGCTGGAACTATTACAGAAGACAGAAAAAAGTGCGAATTGCGAATTGCGGATTGCGAATTTGAAATCCGAAATCCGAAATCCGAAATCCGAAATTTCAGTTTCTATTATTCCCGGCGTTCCTGCCTTTTGTTCTGCTGCATCGCTTCTTGGCGCGCCAATAATGCACGATTTCGCATCCATCTCTTTAAGCGACCTTCTTACGCCTTATGAAGTTATCTTAAAGAGGATTAAATCTGCAGCAGAGGCAGATTTTGTAATTATATTATACAATCCAAAGAGCAAGAAGAGGGTTAAACAAATAGAAGATGTAAGAGAAATTCTGCTTAAATACAGAAAAGGCTCTACGCCTGTTGGCATTGTAAAGGGTTCGTCTCGCGAGAATGAAGAAATAAAGATAACGACACTCGGTGGCCTTTTAGAGTATTATGATTTTATAGACATGCAGACAATCGTTATTATCGGGAACAGCAGCAGTTGTGTTTATGATAATAAGATTATTACGCCGAGAGGGTATAAAGTCTAACAATGCAAAATGAAAAGTGCAAATTTTAAAATGTAAAATCAAATAATTTTGATTTTTGCATTTTTCAATTTTCATTTTGCAATGGAGCAAAGCGACATGGCAAAATCAATAATGTTTCAAGGCACAGGCTCTTCTGTTGGCAAAAGCCTTCTTGTTGCAGGTTTCTGCCGCATATTAAAAGAGGATGGCTTTAAGGTCGCCCCTTTTAAATCGCAGAAC
Source organism: Nitrospirota bacterium (assembly GCA_016214425.1). Lineage (GTDB taxonomy): Bacteria > Nitrospirota > CAKKRA01 > 9FT-COMBO-42-15 > 9FT-COMBO-42-15 > 9FT-COMBO-42-15. The sequence continues at coordinate 5,830 of JACRON010000014.1, read as the reverse complement.
ATGGCGCTCAATTCCTTTGTTACAAAGAGCGGCGGGGAGATAGGCAGGGCGCAGGCAACACAGGCAGAGGCAGCAGGTATTGAACCTACTGTTGATATGAATCCTATTCTGCTAAAACCCACCTCTGATAAAGGTTCACAGGTTATTATCCATGGCAAGGTCTATGATAATATGTCTGCATCAGAATATCACGCTTTTAAGAAAGAGGCAGTAAGATTTGTTCTTGATAGTTACAAGAGATTGTCAGAGGAGTATGATGTGATTGTTATTGAGGGTGCTGGGAGCCCTGCTGAGATAAATCTAAAGGATAATGATATTGCCAACATGAGCCTTGCAGAATTGATTGATGCGCCGGTATTTATTATTGGCGATATTGACAGAGGTGGCGTGTTTGCATCCCTTGTTGGCACAATGGAGCTTTTGTCAGATTCAGAGCAGGATAGAGTAAAAGGTTTCATAATAAATAAATTCAGGGGCGATAAGAATCTTTTAAATCCGGGATTGAAATATTTAGAGGGCAGGACTAATAAGCCTGTTCTTGGCGTTGTTCCGTATATTAAAGATATAATTCTGCCAGATGAGGATGGGGTGGTATTAGAGGGAAAGGGTCAAGGGTCAGGGGGCAAGGGTAAACAAATAAATATTGCAGTAGTTAAATTGCCGAGGATTTCCAATTTTACAGACCTTGATGCCTTTAAGAATGAACCTGATGTGAGTGTAAGATATATCTCAGAACCTGCTGAATTAGATAATGCTGATGCTGTCATAATTCCAGGGAGCAAAAATACAATAGATGACCTCTGCTATCTTTGGGATAAAGGCATTGCAGAGGCAATAATAGAATATGCAAAAAGAGGCGGGGTGGTTGTTGGAGTCTGCGGCGGCTATCAGATGCTTGGATTAAAAATAAGCGACCCATATAAAATGGAATCAGACAAAGAAGATATAAAAGGTCTTGGCCTTTTGCCTGTTGAGACGGTTCTTGAAAAGGAAAAGATAACTCATCAGGTAGAGGCCTTAAGCCTTATAAACAGCGCAAAGGTTCATGGATACGAGATACACATGGGAAGGACAAAATCCGTTCAGGATATTAACCCTGCATTTAACATAGTAAAGAGAGGATCAGAAAACATAAAACAGAATGACGGCGCCGTGTCAAAGGACGGCAGTATATGGGGTGCATATATCCACGGCCTCTTTGACAGCGATGAATTCAGGCAGGCATTTTTAAACAGCCTCAGGGTAAAAAAAGGTTTTGCCATATCTAATCAGAACAACAGCTTTAATGAATTAAAGGAGGATGCCTTTAACAGGCTTGCATCAATAATCAGGGATAGTGTTGATATAGGGCTGATATATGAGCTTGGTGGGATATATAACCGCGTATCTTCTTGACATTGTCATTGGAGACCCAAAATGGTTTCCTCATCCAGTAAGGTATATTGGCAGGGGAATCAGTCTTTTAGAGAAGATATCATTGAAATTTGCCTCAGCACCTATCCGGAAAAGAGGCGCAGGTATAATTACTGTTGTTATTGTTATCTCATCTACCTATCTTATTGCCTTCTTTCTGATAAAGGCATTTTACTCAATTAATAGCCTTCTTGGCGAGATTGCTTCAATCCTGATAGCATATACAACAATCTCTGTTAATGACCTTGCAAAAGAGGCAAGGGGGATCTTCAGCGCACTGAAAGATGATAATCTCATTGATGCAAGAAAAAGGCTATCAAGGATTGTTGGAAGAGATACAAAGGATTTAGATGAAAAGGGTGTGATAAGGGGAGCAGTGGAATCTGTTGCAGAGAATACCTCTGATGGCATTATTGCGCCATTGTTTTATCTTGCCATTGGCGGTCCTGCTTTGGCATTGGCTTACAAGGCAGTTAATACGCTGGACTCAATGATTGGTTATAAGAATGAAAGATACAGGGATTTTGGCTGGGCTGCTGCAAGGCTGGATGATATTGCAAACTATATCCCTGCAAGGATAACAGGGGTATTAATTGCTATTGCTTCTGCAATTATTTTTCGCGTACTATTCACTATTCACTATTCACTTAAAACAATGTTTCGTGATGGAAGAAATCATTCAAGCCCAAACAGCGGCATCCCAGAGGCAGCAATTGCGGGTGCCCTCGGCGTCCAGCTCGGCGGGCCGAGCTATTATTTTGGTGAATTAAAGATTAAACCAACTATTGGCGAGCCAAAGAGACAATTGATGCCAGAGGATATTAAAAGCAGTGTGAGGATTATGTATGCTGTGTCACTATTTGCGGTATTATTAGTTCTTTTTTTGAGGTATTGGATTGAACAATAATCACGGAGGAAATATTTATGAGGCAGCAAAGAAATACAGCCTGAAAAAGGATGAGATAATTGATTTCTCTTCAAACATAAATCCACTCGGCATATCAAATAAAGCGCTGAAAGGATTAAGGGATAATCTTAAACATATTGAAAGGTACCCTGATTCAAACTCCACAGGGCTCAGAGAGGCAATAGGCAGATACCATTCTATAAATCCTGAAAATATATTAGTCGGCAATGGCGTAACAGCCTTAATTCATCATATACCAAGGGTATTAAGGCCAAAGAGGGTTTTAATGCCTGTCCCCACATTTTCTGAATATGAATCTGCCTGCAGGGCATCAGGGACAAAGATTAAATATATAAGATTAGAGGATGCTGATGGTTTCAGGATTGATGAGGAGAAACTAATCCGCTGCCTTGATAATACTGACCTTCTTTTCTTATGCAATCCCAATAATCCCACAGGCCAGCTTTTGCCGCGAAAGGGTGTCTTAAAGATCGCAGATAAGGCAGAAAAAAAGGGCGTTATAGTTGTATTGGACGAGGTATTTATTGATTATGCAGAAAGAGAGTCCCTGATTAAAGAGGCAGTTAGAAAAAAGAATCTGATTGTTCTTCGGGCATTCACAAAATTCTTTGCAATGCCGGGCCTGAGGCTTGGTTATATTGCGGCAAACAGCAAAATAATAAATATGCTAAAAGGAGAGATGGGGACATGGCCTGTGAACAGCCTCGCACAGATTGCAGGAGAGATTACCCTCAATGACAGAGATTATATTCTTATGCCATTTCCATCCTCAACAAATTTTATTCTGATAAGGATAAAAAGCAATGGACTTGATGCGCCAAAGTTGTATAATATCCTTGCAAAAAGAGGGATACTTATCCGTGACTGTACAAATTTTGGAGTGGGTAATAAATTCTTCAGAGTAGCGGTAAAAAAGAGAAGGGAAAATATCAGGCTTTTAACAGAGATGAGAGGAATCTTTTAAACCTTTCATGCCTGTGCAATTGAAATTATCTTGCCAAGTTCTATTTTTCTGCATATAATTAACCATACTGCACAAAATATTGAGTTTTTGTGCACTTAACCTATTTTAGTGGTGAAGAAGTCTTGTCATCCCCTTGCTGCTGGGAAATGGAGGGAAAAATGAGGTTTTTTGATCGGCTGTTTGAAAGGCAAAGTGGAAAGGTTATTGGTATTATATTATTTTTCTTGATTTTGTCATCATGCACAAACACACCGCAACCAAATGATACAATAGCCCCAAATGATGCTGAGGCTTACTACAATCGGGGGGTTGTCTACTATGATAAGAAAGACTATGACAAGGCATGGGAGGATGTCTATAAGGCGCAAAGCTTAGGCTTTAAAGTTCATCCTGAGTTCCTCAATGACCTTCGCAAGGCATCAGGGCGGCAGAAATGAATTAGAAAAGAATAGATAGGGTCGCTTCATTGCCATTACCCACACGACTTTTTGAATGGATTTTTTTATGACTCTATGATATAGTTTACTTAAATACGAACAATCAGAAAAGGAGGTAATAAAGGTGTTGAAAATCCATGAACTGCCTGCTATAGAGTTTATTACTACACCTGAAGGCAAACCAAAATCAGTTGTTCTGAGCTTTGAAGATTGGGAAAGAATTAGTGAAACATTAGACTGAAAAGCGCCAGCATCTTAAAAAAATACTCGCCAATAAAATAAAACTCCTTTGTGAAAATCCATATGCCAATTGTAAAAGCGAAATGCTCGTTGGGGAACTTAAAGGGCTTCGTTCTGCAAGGGTTACAAAGTCTTTTAGGATTATTTTTGCAATTTGTGAAGAGTGCAGGAATAGGAAATTACAGAATTTTGTAGGCTGCTCCAGTGCTATTTGTAAACAAATGAATATAAAAACCATAATTTTTCTTACTTTCGGTGCACATGATATGGCCTATTCAAAAAAGCCTTCACTTAAATAATTTTATAGAGAAGACTGCCCACAATTTTTTTAAATTTTAATGGGCGTGTTTAATGGGATGATTCTATTTAAAACGTCCGCAACAATTATAATAATTTAGCAACTTTTTTAATTATGACCAGCAAGCTTATAAATATCTTAAAGCCTGAACTCTGGATGCTGTATACCACCCCCATCCTTACAGCAGGTGTCTTTTCTTTTTACACAAAAAATCCAACCATAACAAGCGTAATTCCATTAAAGGATGTTTTTATAATCCTCCTGCCGATAATTTTTATATGTGTTGTGTATTTTAACCTTATAAAATCTGGCGCTTCAAAAATAATAATCCTGTCAGATATGGCTTTCTTTGGTTTTGTTCATACAGTGACAGGATGGTTATATTTCTCCGGATTTAAGGATTTGTTGAGTAATGTTTTTTTCTTTGTCCTTATTGTCAACATGATGATTGTCTATCTTTCTTCCAAAATAAGGATTGCGCAATTAAGAAAATCAAACTGTTCATTAAGAGATGTCTCACTCTGCATAATAATCAGCATTGCAATGATTCTGCTATATGCCTTTCAATATATAAACGGCTTCTATCATATTAGCGGAATGTTCTGGCTGGTTCTTATGGCCATTATTCAGCCCCTGCCTTTTTATTTTATATATAAATCTCACAAACAAGGCATTATCGCCTTATCTGCCATATTTGCAGGCATGAACGCTGTTACTATACGGCACTTTTCAATTTATTCATTTATGTTGAGCAGGGGTGTATCAGGCACAGATAATTTCATTCACCGATTAGAAGAGCATTTTTTTATCTATCCTGAATGGCACATTATGGTAGGCTTTTCTATTGCATTCTTTGCTTTGCTTGTCCTGACAATTGTCTTTAATTTTATTTCTTCCTCAAAAACAGCAGCAGGGCATGAGAAAAGACAGGGTGCGACATAATATTTGTATTGACAACTGTCAATACTATATTATACTATTATTACAGAGGTATTAAAAATGGGAACACTAACACAGGCGCTGCCATCAAGGGAAAAAGACAGGATACCTGCAAAGGATGTCAGGGCATTTATTCAGAAGCTCATCAAGGCCACAGGCGTTCCTGAAAGGCTGCTTGCTCAGGCTGTGTCTATGGCTGAATCTCAACTAAATCGGATGACCTCCAAAAGGGCAGGCTCATTTAAGGGGCAGACAGTCCATCCGCTAAAACGCATTGCTATACTTATTGAAGAAGCTCAAAAAGTATTAACGCCAAAAGGCGTAAAAAAGTGGATTAACACGCCAAATCCCTATCTAAATGATGTTCCTCCAATTCTTTGCCTGAGGTCAGACAAGGAGTTAGAGAAGGTGCTTTCTCTCTTAGCTTCAATCCGTTATGGATCTCCTGCGTGAAGCTCCATGCCTCGAAAGAACTGATGCCGGGGGTATCACCACCCTCAAACACATACTATCGTATTGTAAATGCCCGTTATGCTGCTGAGATGGATGAGACGGTCCATACGATCTTATACTCATGGCGTTATAATCCAAGAGGCGAGTTTGGTGTGCTG
>JACRON010000034.1 GCA_016214425.1 Nitrospirota bacterium | reverse complement strand
TTATCCATAACCTTATCAATGGCTGAGTACATCTCCTCAGTCTTATCCTCTGCCTGAATAAGAAGGCCGTTGACCTTAATTAATATTTCTGCATTATGGCGGTATTTCTGCACTGAAAGTGTAACAACAGCCTCAGTGGTATCAGGAAGGTATTTTTCAACCTTCTTTACCTTTGATTCTGCATAACTTCTTAATGCATCTGTAACATCCATGTGCCTTCCATTAACTATTATATGCATAAAAACCTCCGTTCATTATACAAAACGCTTTCTCATGGTGGTTGCGGAAATATTCATCCCCTTTCTGTACTTTGCAACCGTCCTTCTTGAGATATTGATATTTTTTGCCTTAAGCCTTTCTGCAATCTGCTGGTCGTTTAACGGCTTTGCGCCGTCTTCTTTATAGACAATATCTTTAATCATCTGCTGGACTGTAAGCGAAGACAATACATTTCCATCACCCTTTGATATGCCTGTGCTGAAAAAGAATTTTAGCTCAAAAAGCCCCTGCGGCGTGAACATATATTTGTTTGTTGTCGCCCTGCTTATTGTGGATTCATGCATAGAGATATCCGCTGCAACATCACGAAGGACAAGGGGTTTAAGATATTCCATCCCTTTATCAAAAAATCCCCTCTGGAATTTTACTATGCTCTCTGCAACCTTATAAATTGTCCTATTCCGTTGCTCAATGCTCTTCATAAACCATATTGCTGATTTAAATTTCTTTTCCATGTAATCAAGCGTAGGTTCAGGGACATCCTTCTTTGCCCGCAGTAACCTGCGGTAGAAGGGGCTTATCCTCAGTTTAGGAAGGCCGTCTTCATTCAAATAAATCAGATAGTCTCCGTCTGATTTAACAACAAAGACATCCGGAAGTATATAATGCGGTTCAGAAACAGAGTATGCCCTTCCGGGCTTCGGCTCCAGCCCCTCTATAACCTTAACTGCCTTTATTACTTCATCCAGAGGGACACCGAACTTTTTGGCAATCTTCTGATAATTATTTTTCTCAATATCTTCTAAATGATGAAGGATAATATCCTCTACCAGTGTTCCTTCTAAATCTAACTGCTCTATTTGAATAAGCAGACACTCCTTAATGTCCCTTGCACAAACACCCATTGGGTCAAAGCCATGTATTAATTTAATCACCCTCTCCACATCACTATCAGAAACATTCAAGAGCAGGCCTATCTCATCAACTGTTGCCCGCAAATAGCCATCCTCATCAATATTGCCGATAATCATTGCGCCTATCTCTTCGTCTTTTTCATCGGCTGTTGAAAGCCTCAGCTGCCATAGAAGATGTTCTGTTAAATCAACCGGCTTTGACAATGTCTGGTCATAAGAGGGTATCTCATCAGTCGGAGGCGCAAAATATCCTGCTTCCCTTGCCTCATTTTTATCATCACCATAATAGTCTTCCCAGATAAAATTAAACTCATCAGTCCCCTCTGACAAATCCTCTTTTTCTGTTTCAGTATTTCCCTGTGCATAATCCTCTTTCTTTTCCCTATCAGCATTCTCTGAGAGCATCATGTCGTCTTCAGCAATAATCTCATCCTCTAACAGAGGATTTTCAAGCAGCTCCAGATTCAATGCCTGTGTAAGCTCCATCCTTGACAACTGAAGGAGTTTTATCGCCTGCTGGAGCTGCGGCGTCATTATTAATTTTTGGCTTAGCCTTAAATCTAATCTGTGTTCCATCCCAACCCCATTTTATCCCGTATATTTTATAGCTCTTCTCCAAAACCCTTTTGAATTTAGGTCATTCAAATTTGTTTAGAATTTAGATATTAGGATTTAGCGCTTCTTCTTTATCACATATGGCTTTCAGCCATCAACCTGAATTTCTCACCAAGATATATTGCCCTTGCCTTTGAGCTGTGGGCAATCTCCTTCGGTGTACCGGAGACAAGTATCTTTCCCTCATTTATAATATATGCCCTGTCTGTTATCGCAAGCGTCTCCTGAACACTATGGTCAGTTATCAGAACGCCTATCTCCTTCTTTCTTAATTTTGCAATAATATTCTGAATCTCAATAACTGCGATTGGGTCTATCCCTGCAAAGGGTTCATCCAAGAGCATAAATGAAGGAGAGGTGACAAGCGCCCTTGTTATCTCAACCCTCCTCCTCTCGCCGCCTGAGAGGGTGTATGCCTTATTATCTGCTAAGTGTGAAATATTCAGCTCAGAAAGGAGCGATTCAAGCCTTTCTTCGCGCTCGCTATCTTCCATTTCAATCGTCTCAAGGATTGACATTATATTTTCCCTGACCGTAAGCTTTCTGAATACCGAAGGCTCCTGAGGAAGATAACTTATCCCCATACGCGCCCTCATGTACATAGGAAGGTTTGTAATATTCTTTTCCTCAAGATATACAGAACCCTTATCAGGCCTTATTAAACCCACAGCCATATAAAATGTTGTTGTCTTGCCTGCGCCATTTGGGCCAAGCAGCCCCACAACCTCCCCTTTTTCCACAGCAAGATTGAGATTGTTTACAACCTTCCTCCCCTTATAAGATTTTACAAGACCTTTTGCTTCTAACATTATTTAAATATTGAAACCCCTTTTTTCTTATCCTTCTTTTGCGGATTCACAACTACCTTGCTTCCCTCTACTATACTCTTATCCTCTTTTATATAGATTGTCATCTTTGTCCCTGTCACCATATCATCCTTTTCCCATGCCTTTGGACTGCCTGTAAGCACAACCTTTTCCTCATCCTTGTAATAAACAGCCTCATCAGCAGTAGCGGTCTTCTCGCCTTTCACAACCTTAACATTGCCCATTGCCTTGATAGTGGAAATATCCCTCTTATCTTCGCTGCTGCCAGCCGCATCTGTCAGGCTGGAATCATTGGTTTTAATAAATAATATCTCCATCTTATCTGCATACAAGGTCATGTCATCCTTTTTTGCAACTACATCTTTCTCAAATATCAGTTTGTTCTGCTCATTAAGCGCAATCATCCTCTGCGATGTAATTACAATCGGCTTTTCTTCATCGTTTTTAGCAGTTAGCTCTCTCGCATCAATTGATTCGTAGAATATTATGACTATGAGAAAAAACAACAGTCTACTTTTTGATAACAGCCTCAACATCTGACAGCACCTCTAATTCCTGTGAAACAGCATTAATCCTAAAACCCCTTCCCTTAATACTTGCCTCTTTTCCCTCTATTAAAACCTGAGCATCTGTTGCAACAATCCTTTTTTTATTGTCCCATGAAAGCGAGTCTGTTGTCATTATATAGCCGTTGCTTGAGGTGACTTTAATATCATTATTTTTTTTTCTAATGTATATATCATGCGATTCGGTGTTAAAGAGACCTTCATCCCCTTTCAATTCCAGCCTGATACCCTCAGATGTGGTAAAGACCGCCTCTATATCCTCTAATACAGCCTTATTCTCCTTTTTGAAGAGCCTTGCCTTTGCTGCCTTCACCTCCCAGTCAATCTTGCCCTTTCCAGTCTGGGTAAAATGGAAATTATCCATGGTCATATCAGCATCTTTATCTGGAAAGGACTCTTTTTTATTAAGAGCACCGAAGTTGTTTTCTTTAATCTTGAGATTTATATAGGTAATCGCAGCTGTTACCAAAATTGTACATACTATAAACAGTATTAACCCTGCTCTTAACTTTCTGTTTAAAATCATCTATTATATTTAGGCAATGGAATATGAATTAAATTCCCTGATAAAACAATTATTTTCATCTCTATTACAAGCTGTTATTTCTGCTTTAAATATACCACATTAGAGGGGCTAAGTAAAGGTAAAAAAAGGCCTAAAAATTCGTCTATTCTGGGGGTGTAACATCAATACCTTCTCTTTTTAACATCGCAGCACAAACTCCCATTCCGCTTACAATCTCTCCGTTTCTGTATATTTTTGTAACGCCGCATGAAGGGCTCTTCTCCTTTAACACCGCCTCCTTAGCTCCTATCATCTTGGCTAATTTTAAAACCTCTTCTGAACCTTTTATTATCTTGGCGGTAATATCATCGCCATATATGGTTATTACCTTTGCCTTATCATTAAGCACATCATTTCCGTCGCCGTTTTTTATCTCACAGGAAGGACGCGGTGTTGGCAGGCCTCCCATCTGTTCGGGGCAGACAGGAAAAGCCTTTTTGTTTATCACCATCTCAGCAATCAATTTATTATAGGAATTGGTGCAGTCATATCTGCAATTAAAACCTGCAAGACATGCGCTAACAATAATCATATTACTACTTCAACGCTGGCACAGCGTCTCCTTTCACATTCTTAGACAGGAACATGTGCGTCTCAGCATCAAAATCACCTGTTGATTTTAGTCCTGACTTTATCTGAAATTCACTGACAGACTCTTTAGTCATTGAACCATAATAGCCGTCTATCCTGCCATTATAAATATTCCGATTTCTTAATACCTCCTGCAGGCCCATTACCTCTGAATTGGGTTTTACAGTAGATATAGGTATATTTATTCCATCAAGCCTCTTCCAGAAGATTATACCCTCACCTTTCCAGATTGCCTCAAACTCCTTTATGCTATAAACTCTCTTCCCTTCCATCGGATCAAGGATTATAACATCTTTATCATCCATCTGCCTTAAGACAACATAATATTCCACTCCGTTCTTCTTTATATTTACAAGGAGCGGATAACCTAATATCTTAATCTGATTAAGATCCTTTATATTATATATCTCAAAGCCAAAATTTTTAATGATATTCTTAAACTCCTTTTCTCCCCTATCCTTTTTTAAAAGGATTTCATCCTTTAAAAATTCAATCCTCCAGACCTTTAACAGCGTCATTAAGGATGCCGTCTTTGAGTCTTCTGATTTTTTAATCCTTAATATATTATCCCTGTCATATTCAGAGGAGTCATTCCTTGCCAATGTATTTTTAGGTGCAATATTATTCTCTTTTACAAGCGCTCCAATAATGCCCTTTTGATACCCGACAATAAAGAATACAAGCAGGATAAACAGCAATAAAGCAGTTATAGACAGAGACCTCGGGATAATATCTTTTTTAGAAAGATTACTGCTATTAAATATCGGTATTTTTTTCTCTGATGGAAAATTATCACCCCTCAATTCCTTTATTGCTGAAGCTGCAACCTGATGCGAAACAGTCTTTGTATCAGCAACAAAGGCTGCAAGGAGTATCTTATCACAAAGAAGATTGATAAGCCTCGGCGTCCCCTCACTGTATTCGTATATCTTATCAAATGCCTGCTGCGTGAAAAATACCTTATCATCGCCGCCTGCAATCTTTAATCTGTGCAGTATATATGCCTTTGTATCTTTTGGGTCAAATGGCTCAAGATGGTAGCGAAGGGCAATCCTCTGATTCAACTGCTTCAGCCTCTCAAGCTCAAGTTTCTTTCTCAGCTCCGGCTGGCCAACAAGAATAATCTGTAATAATTTATCCCTTTCTGTCTCCAGATTGGAAAGCATCCTCACCTCTTCAAGGCATTCAGGCGTCAGGTTCTGTGCCTCGTCAATAATCAATGCTGCGTTATCGCCCTTTTTTAGCACTCCAAGCAGAAAGGTGTTGAGCGCATCAATCAGCTCCTTTTTTGAGATGCTTTTGCTTTCAATCCCAAAATCCTGATTTATTGCCTGGAGAAGCTCTATTGTTGTGAGATTCGGATTAAATATAAGGGATGTCTTTACCTTCTTATCAAGTCTATTTAAAAGGAGGCGGCATAGAGTAGTCTTGCCAGTGCCTATTTCGCCTGTAATAGTTATAAAACCCTTTCTCTCTGATATGCCAAAGAGCAGGTTTGACAGGGCGTCTTCATGCTTTTTGCTGAAATAGAAGAAGCGGGGGTCAGGGGTCATATTGAAAGGCTGTTCTGTAAGATTGAAATATTTTAGGTACATCCTTTCCCCTCCCTGACCTGTAGTCAATGTAATGTTAACACCTTTTTGGCCTAAATTCAAGGGAAAGCATCACTTTTTCTTGACAAAGGTATGAGTGATGGTAATATAGGGAGCATGAACTATTATCTGCACCCGAAAAGAAGAATACTTAAGATTGTCTTTCTTAGCCTCAGGATCTTTTTAAGCTATAAGCTCCTCAGCCTCATCATGTTCTTTTCAAGAGAGGAGTCTCTGAGAAAAAGACAGAAAAAACTTCATCATAAAAATGCAGCAATGCTCTTTGAGGCAGCAACAAGTTTAAAGGGTGTATTAATAAAGATAGGGCAGTTTTTAAGCGCAAGGGTTGATTTTCTGCCAGATGAATACACAGAAGTCCTTTCTAAATTGCAGGACCAGATACCTCCTGCAGACTTTAATCTTATAAAAAAGAGATTGATTGAAGAATTGGGTGAAGAGCCGTCTATAATCTTCAAATCCTTTAATGAAGAGCCTATTGCTGCTGCCTCCCTTGGTCAGGTGCATGAGGCAGTATTAAAAAACTGCGACAGGGTTGCTGTTAAGATTCAATACCCAGATATTGAGAATGTAGTAAAAGCAGACTTAAAGGCTTTAAACTGGGTGGTCAAATTTTTAAGGAAGCAGTTCAAGGATATAAACTTTGATGTGCTATTGAATGAATTTTCAAGGATACTTCAGGATGAGCTAAATTACATACATGAAGGAAGGAATGCAGAGATATTTTATGATAACTTCTCTGATGACAAAGATATTATTGTGCCAAAGATATACTGGGAATACACAACACTAAAGGTGCTTACCCTTCAGTTTGTAGAAGGGATAAAAATATCCAATATTGAAGATATTGAAAAGGCAAATATTGACAAAAAGAGTCTCGCTGCTTTACTTCTTAACTCATATCTAAAACAGTTTCTTATTCACCGCTTCTTTCATGGCGACCCGCATCCAGGAAATATATTTGTCCAGCAAGGTATGAGCCATAATGGTTCATACCAGGGGCCGAAGTTGGTATTCGTTGATTTCGGCCTTATGCAGAAGCTCCCATCCCAGATGCGTGAGGGCCTTTTAAATTCCGGCATAGCTATTATAAAGAGGGACACATCAGGCATTGTGCAGGGGCTTATTGATTTAGGCTTTCTATCAAGGAAAGATGATATCCGTGGCATAGAAAGGGTTGTCGGATATTTTATGGAAAAATATAGGGATATCACGCCAAAGGAGTTTAAGAATATTGATATAAATGAAATTAGCCAGGAGATACATGACCTGCTTCAGGCATATCCTTCTGTTCAGATCCCGAATAACTTTATTCTCTTTGCAAGGACAATGGGAATGCTAAATGGCATATCATCAAAACTTGACCCTGATTTGAATATAATTGAGATTGCAACACCATACGCACAAAGATTTGCCCATGAGGGCAAGGGATGGATAGAAGGCACAATTGCAAAAGGCAAAGAGCTTGGAATCTCTTTAACAAATATTCCAAAACAGCTTGAAGATATATTAAGGACATCAAACAGAGGCGAGTTCCACATGTATATAACCTCAAAGGATATAAATAATATACTTGGCAAAATCCATTCAGTTCTATACCGTTTTTTAACCCTCCTTACGATTGTTATTTTTATGTTAGCCTATATCTTTTTTCAGAACAATGGCAGATTTGTAGAAACCATCCTCTCAGGTATAGCAACTGCTATATTTACTATTGTACTTATTTGTTCATTTTTTAGAAATAAATAGTAATCATAACTATTACTCAACTTGACAAAAAAAAGACCATTAGATATACTTAACTAACAGAAAATACAAATAAAATGTCAT
>JACRON010000033.1 GCA_016214425.1 Nitrospirota bacterium | reverse complement strand
GGCGAGAAACTGGTTTATAAAGTAGTTTGCAAGGTTATTAAGGCCGGTTCAGCAAGGCATGCAGCCATACTTACCTATGACGAGTTTGATAAGCCCATTATAGACGAAGAAGGGACAAGTTGTTACGAATAGAACTTAATAGAAAAAGTGACGAAGGTCGAACCTTCAAAAATCATTTTTTAGGAATGCCCGCAACAGCAGATAACATCGGCACAAACGGAAAAATCACAAACCTGAAGGCTGCGTCTGTGCCGCAGCCGTTATCTGCAATGTGGAATAAATAGGAGGAAAGAACATGCGTAATGTCTCAAAGGAAATCTTCTTGAACGCCCTGGTATGTCCTACGTTGGGGTGGTTAATAAGAATGAGCAGAGAGGAAGTATCCAGGGAACCTACTCTGGGCGAGAGATTCCGTATGGAGCAAGGAATGGAAATTGGAAAGAAGGCAAGGGAGCTCTATAATGATGGGGTCTTAATCGTTGACAGGAATATAGCGTCTGCTTCAAAGGAGACAAAGAGTTTGATAGATAATCCGAATATTTCTGTACTCTTCGAGGGGACCTTCCTTATTGACGGGTTTATAGCTAAAGCGGATATATTAAAGCGAAAAGGTGATGATTGGCACATGATCGAAGTTAAATCCAGTGTTAATGACAAAGAGGAATTCATAGATGACATGGCCTATACAACTATGGTTATTGGCCAATGTGGTTTTGATATATCTACTGTCTCACTACGATTAATATCTAAAGATTTCCGATTAGAAATGAAAAATGAAAACCTTTTTGTGGAAATAGACCACACAGACGAAGTTTTAGATCGAATTGAGGTATTCAAACCTTTTTGTGAGCCAATCGAAAAGATAACTAGACAGTCAGTAAAACCTGAACCCAAACTTCGATTTGAATGCCGCAAATGCGAACTTTTCAAAGAGTGTTTAGGGAAAGAAATTGATAATCATATATTTGACATTCCACGACTATCGCAATCCAAATTCGACAAATTAATGGAATTAGATATCGTTTGTATGGAGGATATTCCAGACGGATTTTCCTTGACTGAAAACCAAGCTAGAGTAAGGGATTGTGTGCAAACAAAGAAGCCATTCGTTGGAGATAGACTTGAAGGCGACTTAGAATCTATTTCATGGCCTGCCCATTATCTTGATTTCGAAACTGTTATGACAGCAATACCCTTATATCCAGATATCGCACCATATATTCAGATCCCCACACAATACTCTATACATAAGTGTTCTGAGCCCGGCCATATCATCGATCATTTTGAATATTTAGCTGATCCAAGTAAAGATTGCAGAAGGGAACTTGCCGAAAATTTAATTAACGATCTCAAAGGAAAAGGTAGTATCATTATTTACGGCAATTTTGAAAAGACTATTATTACCAGCATTGGAAGAGTATATCCCGGCCTTTCGATAGAATTGAATTCCCTGATCGATCGGATGATGGATCTCGAAGCAGTCATTAGGAAGAATTTTTACCACCCAGATTTTCATGGAAGCACATCAATAAAGAGAACACTTCCCACCATAGTTCCCGATATGTCATACAATGATTTGGAAATTGCAGATGGGGACTCAGCTATGGCGGCTTTTGCCTATTTGGCGCTTGGTAAATACGAAGATAGAGAAGCGGAAACAATAAAAAGGAACCTTTTGGACTATTGCAAGCAAGATACGCTAGCTATGGTTAAGTTACACCGACAATTGGTCGAATATATATGACCACACAGCAGATAACAGAAGCGTATCTTGCGTCGTGCCTTCGGCACTCCGCCCAAATTCCCCTTCGGGGAACTTCAGATACGCTCGGAACGTTAGGCAAAATACATTGCTCAGGAAAAGGAGAAAAAACAGATTGGAATTGATTTCTATAGAAAAGATTGGCAAATCAATTATTGCAAAGGAATACGATTATTTTATTAAGGAATCAATTGATAACTTAGACCATATTCTATCTATCAAAAGAGTAATTGAAGGCATTGCTGATTGTTTAAAATCAAATGAAATTTCAAAAAAAGAAATTTCTGATTTGATTTGAGTTTAAAGTCCTATGCAAGGGACTTATTCATAGATGAGTGGTTGTCATCATCCGATGATGACGGAAAAAATACGGAAGAAAATATTGAAAACCTAAAGAATGAAGCGGCAAAAACTTTTGACTATATTTATAAAAATGAGAAACATTCACGAGAATAGAGAGAGAATAGAGGGGCGCTTCCCATATTATTTTTAAAAAGTTCTGCCCGCAATGAAGGAGATGGCCATGAAGAAGATAGAATATTTTGATTATCAAAAGGCTGCAAGAGAGATGAAAATGTCTGCTGCAATCCTTAAGAAAATTGAAAAAGAAGTTAGGGCTGAGTTTCCTAAGGACAAGATTATGTTTGAGCTTCATGTTTTGAGAGCAATACGAAGCGGTTATTGGCAGAAAACAGCAGCTTAATAAAAAGACTGCCCGCAACGGCAGATAACAGAGTGCTTGAGGTTTACATCCAAATCCAGAAGAATCGGGACTTCTCAAGCACTCAAACCATTAGGCCACATTTTTGAGGAATGAACAATGAAAAATCGCAGAGAAAAACAAGAGGAGAAAATATACATACTCAAAGCAACCCTAAGTGATGTGTTTGGAAGGGTTAGAGGAACGCCTCACAGAATTTTGGCAATCCCGTAAGCAAGATACAAAATATCCATTTATCTTAGAATCTGTAGGGGACGCACCACTACAGTACGGCAAGATAGAAGAAGATTAATTTTATAATCAAACAACCCCTTTACCTGCCTGCTCTGTCTGCCAACAGGCAAGCGACAGGCTGGAATGTTCTCCTGTGAATCTCGCAGGGACCGTGTTTTCTCAGCATTTCAAGATGCTCTGCTGTGCCGTAGCCTTTATTGGAAATAAAATTGTAGGCAGGATATTTTTTGTGATACTCGTGCATGAGCCTGTCCCTTGTAACCTTTGCGATTATGGATGCTGCTGCAATGGAGATGCTCTTTGAATCGCCTTTTATAATCGCCTTCTGAGGGATATTCAAATCAGGAAGGGAAACAGCATCGCTGAGAATAAAATCGGGTATTACGCTTAATCTTTCTATGGCAATCTTCATTGCCAAAATTGACGCCTGCAGGATGTTTATCTCATCTATGGTCTTTTCATCTATAATGCCAATGCCGATGCTAACAGCCTCTTTTGAGATTACATCATAAAGCTGCTCCCTCTTTTTTTCTGAAAGTTTTTTTGAATCATCAATTGAAGGGATGCAGATGCCCTTTGGTAGGATAACTGCTGAAGCAACTACAGGGCCTGCGAGAGGCCCTCTGCCTGCTTCATCTGTGCCTGCGATGAGATTATAGCCGACCTTGTATGCATCCATCTCAAAGACAGAAAGGGCGTGTAATCTTTGGAGCTCTTCATTAGTTATAGAATTATTATTCACAATTCAAATACTACCAAATCTTAAAATGTTAATCAACTTAAAATCCTTGACATTTATTTGAAGTTTGTTAGAATTGTATTAAGTAAATAAACTTACAACCGAACTACAATCGGGGTTAGTTATGGCTATAATAACCATCAACGAAAACATATAAGGAGCCAGCCCATGAACCGAATTGTTATTCGCTATCAGGACGGCCATATTATGAAGGGCGTTACAAACGATTTCCTGCCAGCAAAAGACCGCTTCCACCTTATTCCGATTGACAGCGGCGCCGGGGCGTAAGATCCGCGTAGTTTTCAAGGACGGAGAAATGATGGTGGGAATTACACAGGGATACCAGCCGGAACGGCCGGGTTTCTTTCTTCTTCCTGCAGATGACAAATCCAATAATGAACGTTGTTTCGTGGTCGCATCCGCCACACGTGAGGTAACATTTATCTGAATTCACTTAATGCTGCTAAGTTTTTCCCTCTTCCTCCTTTTTCATTCCTGCCCTTTCCTGTATTATCTTCTGTGCAATGTTGGAGGGAACCTCATCATAATAGGAAGGCTCCATTGAATACAGTCCCCTTCCAGAGGTCATGCTTTGGAGCTGGTTTGCATAGGTCAGCATCTCTGCCATTGGAACAACTGCTGAGACCTTCTGGTTGCCGCCTGCCTGCGGCTCCACGCCGTGAACCTTGCCCCTTCTTGAGTTCATGTCTCCTATAACTGCGCCAAGCGCATCTTCAGGGACAATCACCTCAACAGACATTATCGGCTCAAGGAGAACAGGTCTTGCCTCCTTTGCTGTTTTTTTAAGCGCAAGTGAGCCTGCTATCTTAAATGCCATCTCTGAAGAATCAACAGAATGATAAGAGCCGTCATAGAGCATGACCCTCGTGTCAACCATTGGATAATGGGCAAGAACACCTTCGTGCATTGCCTCAATTATCCCCTTTTCAACAGCAGATATATACTGCCTCGGTATAACACCGCCGAATATCTTATCAACAAACTCGTATCCTCCGCCCCTTTTAAGAGGCTCTATCTCTATCCAGCAGTCGCCGTACTGACCCCTTCCGCCTGACTGTTTTTTGTATCTACCCTGGCCTTTTGCAGATGCCTTTATAGTCTCCCTGTATGGAATCTTTGGCGTGTGCATAATTACTTCAACGCCGAATTTTCTCTTCAACTTCTCCAATGCCACTTCTATATGAACCTGTCCCATTCCTGAGATAATCATCTCCTTTGACTCATCATCCCTGTGGAATCTCAGGGCAGGGTCCTCATCAAGTATTCGGTGCAGTCCCATGCTAACCTTCTCTTCATCACCCTTGCTTTTCGGCGCTATTGCATAGGAGATAATTGGTTCATTGAATTTTAGTCTTTCAAAAGCTATTGGATTTGACTCATCACATAAGGTGTCCCCAGTTGATGTGTCTTTGAGTTTTGCCACCACACCTAAATCACCAGGGCCGAGCAGAAGTGCAGGTATCTGCTTTTTGCCAAGAAGAGAAAATATCTGTCCTATCCGCTCCTTTGTATTTGTATTTGTGTTAAGGACATTGATATCAGCCTTTACAGCGCCTGAATATACCCTGAATATGCTCAATTTACCTGCATAAGGGTCAGAGATGGTTTTAAAAACATAGGCAGAAAAGGGCTCCTTTTCAGAAGGCTGCCGTTCAATATCATTCCCATTTTTTGGATTCTTGCCTTTAATAGGCACAATACGGGACATATCAAGAGGCGATGGCAGGCAGAGGATTATTGCATCAAGGAGCTCTTTAATGCCGCGATTCCTTGTTGCAGAGCCGCATATTACAGGAATAAATCTTCTTGTAAGTGCGCCTTCTCTTATGCCCTTTCTTATCTCATCCTCTGAAAGTTCTCCTGTCTCAAGGTATTTTTCAAGCAATTTATCATCAGACTCTGCTATCTTCTCAACAAGCCTTTTTCTGTACACATCTATCTCAGGCATATCAGGCATCGCAGTCTCTTTTATACCAGAATTCTCAAAGATATATGCCTTCATGAATATAAGATTCACAATACCCTTAAAATCCTGCGCCTGACCAATCGGCAGGCAGAGGGGTATTGCCTCTGCATCAAAGGATTTTTCAAGCTCGCCTATTGCAGTATAGAAATCTGCATTCTCCTTATCCACCTTATTTACAAAGACTATCCTCGGCACCTCAAACTCGCAGGCAAACTTCCAGATTCTTTCTGTCTCTGCCTTTACACCTGATAGTGCGCTTACAATAATAACAGCGCCGTCAGAGACCCTTAGGCAGCCTCTTGTGTCTTCAAGAAAATTTATAAAACCTGGTGTGTCAATGATATTTAGTTTGTGATTATTATACTGGCAGGAAGCAATAGCTGAGGCAATAGAAATTTTTCTTGCTATCTCCTCTGGCTCGTAGTCAGTGGTGGTTGTGCCGTTGTCAACATTGCCGAGCCTGTCAATTGCACCTGCATTAAAAAGCATTGCCTCGCTTAAGGAGGTCTTTCCAGCGCCGCCATGTGCAATAATGGCGAAAGTCCTTAATTTATCCACTTCAAAGTTAGGCATCATCCCCCCCTTTGATTATGGACAAAAAACTACCATACTTTATTATATTAATCAAGAGATTTAAGAAGTAATGCCAAATCATATTCATGGTATCATAATTATAAATGGTATGAATAAATACAAGGAAAACCGGTATTCAGAAAAACAAAAGCCCATCTTCATAAAAAATGAAGATGGGCTTTATTATCTGCTCACAATAACAATTAATAAAGATTAGCTCTGCGCTGCACCTTTTGCAGATTCAGGAGCCTGCGCCTCTGCTGCTGCTTCTACAGCAGGCTTCTCCTGGCCCGGAACAAAAAACTTTTCCTTTTCAACAAACCTTGCTGCTTTGCCTGTTCTGCCCCTTAAAAAATAGAGCTTTGCCCTTTTTACACGGTTGCTCTTTACAATCTCAATCTTTTCAATCTTTGGCGAATGAATTGGAAACACCCTTTCAACGCCAACGCTGTATGAAATCTTCCTCACAGTAAAGGTCTCTCTGTTTCTGCTTCCATCCCTTGCAATAACTATCCCTTCAAATACCTGTATCCTTTCCTTATCACCCTCAACAACCTTTATATGAACCTTTACATCATCGCCTATATTAAAGGGAGGGATGTTCTTTTTCATATTTGCCCTTTCCAGTCTTTCAATCAAGTTCATTTTAAAACCTCCTCGCCTAACAGTCTATCCATAATTATTGATGCCGCAGAGCGGACAGATAAATGATTATATTCTGCCCCTGCCCTGATCGGCTTTAAAATATAGTCTGCTGAATTCATAACCCTTTTTGCTATGCCCCATCCTGTGCCAAAGAGAATCAGATATGCTGATTTATCCTTCCAAATCCTTTCCCTCAGCTTCACATAATCAATGGAGCCTTTAAATATCCTTGCATCTGTTGCAATTATCTTCGGCTGAATTTTATGCTTCCTGACAATATCAGCTTTTACACTCTTTAGATCCGGCGCTATGGATACAATCTTTAATGCCTCTTTTCTTGTCGGATTGTACCCAGCTCCAAAGCCCTCTGTCCAGTGGCTGATGATCCTTTCACATAACCTCTTTTGCGCCTCAATTGGCATTACTATATAAAATCCTGATACATCGTATGTCCTTGCTAATCTCGCTATATCATGTATGTCAAAGCTTGTTACTGCTGTTGTTACTATCTTTTTATTCTTGTTATAAATCGGATAATGAATCAGTGCAATATATAAATTAGGCCTTCTTTTTAACCTCATTCAGAATCTTTTTGTCCTCATCTGTTAGTTTCATCTTCTCTAATAGGTCAGGCCTCTTGAAGTATGTATTTTTAATAGCCTGCATCCTCCGCCATTTTTTTATCTCTTCATGATTGCCGGATAAAAGAACCTCAGGAACCTTCATCCCTTTATATTCAGGCGGCCTTGTGTATTGGGAATAATCAAGCAGGAAATCCGCAAAGGAATCGTGTTTCACAGAATCCTCATCGCCAAGCACCCCTGAAATCAATCTGACCGCCGCATCTATTACAACCAGTGTTGGAAGCTCACCGCCGGTCAGTATATAATCTCCAATAGAAATCTCCTCTGCTCCAAGACCCTGCCTTACCCTTTCATCAATCCCCTCATAATGGCCGCAAATAAAAACAAGCCTGTTTTTTTCTCTGCTTAGCTCAACTGCCTTGTCATGATTAAATGTCTCACCCTGTGGTGAAACCATTATTATTCTTAATTCAGGATAATCCTTTTTTATT
>JACRON010000032.1 GCA_016214425.1 Nitrospirota bacterium | reverse complement strand
GGGCAACTTGAGACAATAGGCATCGGCTATAAATACCTTGATGCCTATGTAGACAATATAAGAAGGGTGACAAAGGAAGATATAATGCGTGCTGCAAAGACATATTTCACAGAAAAGAACAGGACAGTGGGCATACTTATACCAGTAAAACCAAATGGAAAGGGGCAATAGATGAAGCAGATTAGGATTCTTTTTATTCTGATAATAATATTATTTTTAAATATATTTTTTTTAAACACAGTTACAGCAGAGGAAGCGCCCAAACGTGTTGTCCTGAAAAACGGCATTGTGCTCCTGCTGCAGGAGAGGCACTCCATCCCAACTGTAATATTTAATATAAAGATAAGGGCGGGCTCAATATACGAGCCTGATGAGCTTGCCGGCTTGGCAAATCTTACAGCAGGGCTTTTAACCGAAGGGACAAAGAACAGGACTGCAAAACAGATATCAGAGGAGATAGACTTTGTTGGCGGAAGCATCAGCACAGGTGCAAATGCAGACTATGCAGAGGCAAGCCTCTCTATCCTAAAAAAGGACATTAACCTCGGCCTTGATCTTTTATCTGATATATTAATGAACCCAGCCTTTGATGAGAAAGAAATAGAGCGTGAAAAAAGCCAGACATTAGCCAGCATAATAAATCAGAAGGACGACCCCGGCGCTATTGCATCAAAGGCATTTTCAAAAATCCTTTATTTAAAGCACCCTTACTGGAGGCCGGTAGAAGGACTTGAAGAGACTTTGCCAAAGATAAAAAAAGATGATATTTTAAATTTCTATAAAAAATATTATAAGCCGAATAATACCATTATGGCTGTTGTTGGAGATATTACATTGAATGAGGCAGTGTCATTAATTGAAAAATATTTTGGGAAATGGGAAAAGGCAAAGGTAAGTTTGCCAAAGATACCATCACCTCCAAAATTGACAAATAAAAATGTGGAGCTTATTGATAAAGACCTCACACAGGCAACAATACACCTCGGCCATATCGGCATAAGCAGAAAGAACCCTGACTTTTATACAATAGCTGTTATGAACTATATACTCGGCGGAGGAGGCTTTTCATCAAGGCTTGTTGAGGATATAAGGGATAATCAGGGCCTTGCATACAGTGTGCATAGCGGATTTGATGCAAGACTGTATGGGGGACCATTTAAAGTAACCATGCAGACAAAGAATGAAAATGCAAACAAGGCAGTAAATGCCATATTAAAGCACATAGAAGATATAAGGACAAACCCTGTAAAGGACAATGAGCTTAATGATGCAAAGTCATATATAGTTGGCAGCTTTCCTTTAAGGCTTGATACAAACTCAAAGATGGCAGGTCTTTTGTCTTCAATAGAATTTTATGACCTTGGCCTTAATTATTTTACTGAATATCCAAAAAAGATTAATGCAGTAACAAAAGAGGACATCCTAAAGGCAGCAAAAAAATACTTGGACCCAAAGAACTATCTGTTAGTTGTTGTGGCAAAGCAGAAAGAGGCAGGGATAACGAAGTAGCTTTTTGTATGGATATTTTATTTATGCTCACCCAGTATGTTTATCCTGTGTGCGATGCAGGCAGCTCCAAAGCCGTTGTCTATATTTACTGTTGACAGGCCCGGGGCGCAGGAATTCAACATTGCAAGAAGCGCTGAAATGCCTGAGAAGCTTGAGCCGTATCCTGTGCTTGTGGGAACTGCAATTATAGGCTTGTCTGTTAATCCGCCGACAACGCTTGCTAAGGCGCCGTCCATGCCGGCAATAACAATGATTACCGTTGCATTGTGGAGCATCTCCTTTTTATCAAGAAGCCTGTGTATGCCTGCAACACCAACATCATAAAGCGACTCAGTGCTGCTGCCGAGCATCTCTGCTGTTACCTTTGCCTCTTCTGCAACAGGGATGTCAGATGTTCCTGCTGTAACAATAAGTATCTTTCCTTTAGTCAGCTCCTTTTTCTTATTTTCTATTACAATAGTCATGCCAAGGTCATTGTATCTTGCCCTCGGGTCAATTGCCTTTACTGCCTTGTAGATATTTAAGTCCGCCCTTGTTGCAAGGATATCGCTCTTTTTCTCAAGCATCCTTTCAACAATCTCAACAACCTGTTCAATGCCCTTTCCCTTGCAGAAGATGACCTCTGGAAATCCCTGCCTCAACTGTCTGTGGTGGTCTATCTGTGCAAAACCTATATCCTCATAGGGAAGATGCTTTAATTTGTTTATTGCGTCATCAACCTTTAGCCGCCTGTATTTTACTGCCTCAAGAATCTTTTTAATGCCTTTTATATCCATCTTCTACTCCTCTCCAAGCTCCCTGTTCATCAGATCCCTTGCAGATGCCTTTACATCCTTGTCTTCATATAAAATATAATAGACCTCATTCGTAATAGGCATTTCAATATCATATTTTTTTGATAGCGCATAAACCGCCTTTGTTGTTTTAACACCCTCTGCAACCATCTTCATGCTTGCTAATATGTCTTTTAATTTTTCCCCTTTGCCGAGCCTTAAGCCGACTGTCCTGTTCCTGCTTAATTCACCTGTGCAGGTAAGCACTAAGTCGCCAAGCCCCGAAAGTCCAGAAAATGTTGCAGGCTCAGCGCCCATTGCAATGCCGAGCCTTGTCATCTCTGCAAGGCCGCGTGTTATTATTGCTGCCCTTGTGTTGTGTCCAAAGCCCATGCCGTCAGCAATGCCTGTTGCAATGGCAATAATATTCTTTAAAGCGCCGCCAAGCTCAACGCCAATAACATCTGAATTTGTTAAGACCCTGAAATAGTCGGTTGAAAAGGCCTGTTGAATAACCTCTCCTACCTTTCTATCATAAGAAGCCAAGGCAACTGCAGTAGGCATCTTTTGCACAACCTCTTTTGCAAAGCTCGGGCCTGAAAGGAATGTCAGGTTATTATGGCAGGATTTAGGGAGCATCTCTTTAAAAACCTCTGATATGGGCATTAATGTATCATTTTCAATCCCCTTTGTGGCGCTTACAATAATAGTGTCCTTTGATACAAAGGGTGTAAATTCCTTTATAACGCCCCTTGCAACATGTGAAGGGACAACAAAGACTATTATCTCTGAATCAGATACCGCATCCTTTATTGATGATGTAACAGAAATGTTTTCTGAAAGCCTGTGTCCCGGCAGGTATATCCTGTTTTCGCGGGTCTTCTGCATTTCCTCTGCCAAGTCCTTTTCATAGACCCATAGTTTAACTTCATGGCCTTTATCTGCAAGAAGAAGGGCGAGAGTCGTTCCCCAACTGCCTGCGCCAATAACAGTTGTCCTATTTTGCACTATGTGCCCCCTCGTATACAAAAGGCTCTAACTCCCTGTTTGTTTCCCTGTCATAATATTCCTTCCACTCCTTTGGAAGGATAGGGTCTAAAAAATTCCATGCCTTGATGATCCTGTCTTTAAAATTGGATGAAAGTGTATAATTTAATGGGCAGCCCTTTGCAAAGGAGAACTCAAGCAGGCCATTCTTCCATGTTGCAACTATTGGATAGCTCCTGCAGTCAAACATCCTGTAAGGCCTTATTATGCACTCCGTTTCAGTAAGAAAGGGGCAGATGGAATCATAATCCATTATTCCTATTTTGCCGAAGTTTTTTATATCCATAGTCTTGAAGCTTGATAATGGCACGTTGCATTTCTCTGAAATATACTCCATCTCATAAGGAAGGAGGATTACGGTCTCGCTTATATCGCCTATCTCGCAGCTTCCTCCGCAATTAGCCTCCATGCACGGCATTGTTGCTTTTTCAGTAATTTTGTAAAGCTCATCAATAATCCTAAACCAGTCTCCTTTGTCCAAGTTTCCTCCTTTTTTTATTCCCCCTCACCCTTCCCTCTCCCACAAGGGGAGAGGACTAAGGTGAGGGGGAAATCGTAGGGTCGCCCTTTCCACTCTTGAATTTGCAAGTACTGGATTCCCGCTAAAAACATGCGGGAATGACATTTATGGATATTTTGCGAGTTTGTCAACAGGTTTCATGGCTCTGCCCCTACAGTTTTTTGACAAAGTCGTCACCCTTTGATTGAACCCATTGGCCTGAGCCTCGCCACCATCTTTGCTATTCCTGCATTATGCACAACCTCTACAACCTTTGATACATCTTTATATGCCTCTGGTATCTCCTCTTTCAATGTCTCTCTTCCTGCTGCCCTTACAAAGATGCCCTTGTCCTCAAGCTCCCTGTTTATTGCGCGGCCCTTTGCAGATTTTATTGCAGCAGTCCTTGACATCGTTCTTCCAGCGCCGTGGCAAGTGCTTCCAAAGGTCTCATCCATTGCCTTTTGCGTGCCGACTAATATATACGATGCCCTTCCCATGTCCCCGGGTATGATTACAGGCTGACCGATTTTTCTGTATACCTCTGGCACCTCAGGGTGATTTGGCGGAAATGCCCTTGTTGCGCCTTTTCTGTGAACTGCCAAAAGCATCTTCTTTCCATCAACAACATGCTCCTCTATTTTGACAATATTATGCGCAACATCATACAAAAGCCTCATGCCGAGCTCTTTTGGAGAGCGGTTAAAGTATTTGTAAAATACCTCCCTTGACCAGTGCATTAAGCACTGCCTGTTTGCCCATGCATAGTTTGCAGCGCAGCGCATTGCAGCAAGATAGTCCTGTCCCTCCGGAGAATTTATCGGCGCGCATGCAAGCTGCCTGTCAGGCAATACGATATTATATTTTTTTACTGCCTCTCCCATTGTAACAAGGTAGTCTGTGCAGACCTGATGTCCAAAGCCTCGGGAGCCCGAATGTATCATAACAGTAATCTGGTTTTTAAATAATCCAAAGGCATTAGCTGCCTCTTCATCAAATATCTCTTCTATATACTGAACCTCAACAAAGTGGTTGCCAGAGCCGACTGTGCCTTGCTGCGCATGTCCTCTTTCATAAGCCTTCCTGCTTATCTTGTCTGGGTCAGCGCCTTCAATTGAGCCGCCTGCCTCTGTATGCTCCAAGTCATCCTTTTCCCCAAACCCCTTTCTTGCAGCCCATCTTGCGCCTTCAACTAATATTGAACGTTCATCCTCTGGACCTAACTTTATGCTCCCTTTAGAGCCGACGCCGGTTGGTATTGTATAAAAAAGCTGATCAACAAGCTCCTTTACCTTATCCCTGACATCATCCTTTGTAAGATTGGTCTTCATCAATCTTACGCCGCAATTAATGTCAAAGCCGACAGCTCCGGGTGAAATAACGCCGTTCTTTTTTACATCTGTTGCTATAACACCGCCGATCGGAGGGCCGTAGCCCTGATGTATATCAGGCATAGCCAAAGACGCCTTTACAATGCCCGGAAGAAAAGCTGCATTTGCCACCTGGTCTATTGATGCATCCTTTGCAATATGCTCAAGCATATCCTCTGTTGCATATATGATTCCCGGCACAAGCATGCCGGGCTTATAGTCCTTTGGCAGCTCCCAGCGATAATCATCTATCTTTTTTAGTTTTTCTATGATAGCCACGGTAGCTCCTATTCTTATTCCCTCTCCCTTGATGGGAGAGGGATAGGGTGAGGGTGAAAGTTTTTAACCCCTCCCCTTAGTCCCCTCCCGCAAGTGGAGGGGAAATATTAGTTTCACACATCAAAAATCACCTGCGCCCTCCACAGGCCATCCATCT
>JACRON010000031.1 GCA_016214425.1 Nitrospirota bacterium | reverse complement strand
CAGGGCGCTGACGAGCTTGTGTTTCTTGATATTACAGCATCCCATGAAAAGAGAAAGACTATTATAGATGTTGTCATGCGCACAGCAGAGCAGGTGTTTATGCCATTGACTGTTGGCGGAGGAATAAAGAGCCTTGATGACATACGCAATCTTCTAAAGGCAGGATGCGACAAGGTCTCAATAAATACAGCAGCAGTAGAGAATCCAGAGTTTATTAAAGAGGCGTCAGAGAGATTTGGGAGCCAGTGCATTGTCGTAGCCATTGATGCGAAGCGAGTGGTTAAGGGGTACAAGGATTTCTCGCCATTTGTTTTATGGGCAAATAAACCCGGGATGACAGATCTTTTCATCCCCTTCAACCTGAAAGATAAACTAAGCTGGGAAGTCTACACACACGGCGGCAGGAAGCCAACTGGCATAGATGTAATAAAATGGGCAAAGAAGATGGAGGAGTACGGCGCTGGGGAGATACTCTTAACAAGCATGGATAAGGACGGCACAAAGGACGGCTATGATATTGAGCTTACAAAGGCGGTTTCAGAGGCAGTGACAATACCAGTTATTGCATCTGGCGGCGCTGGTAATCTTGAGCATTTATATGACGGCTTGAAAAAGGGCAAGGCAGATGCAGTATTGGCAGCATCTATTTTTCATTATAAGGAATATACAATCAGAGAGGCAAAAGAGTATTTAAGAAAAAAAGGGGTTGTGGTGAGGTTGTGAAAATTAATCCCCTCTCCCCTTTGGGGAGAGGGGAGGGTGAGGGGGATTAATAATAATATGACTGACATAGAAATTGCCAAAGAGGCATTAAAATTAGAAGAAGATGCAGAGAAGAGGTACAGGGAGCAGGAGCATCTTTTAAAAGATCCCTTTCTTGTTGCCCTTGTTGAAGGCATCAGAAGGAATGAGGAGGAGCACGGCAATTTTCTGCGTGAGGCAATAAGAAGGCTTGGCGGATGAGAAGCGGCTTTGCAGCAATTCTAAAAACACTCAGCCTTAATCTGGATATGGAAAAGAATGCCCTGAGGATATACAGGGAATTTGCAGAAAAGGTGATGGATAAAGGCCTGAAGGATTTTTTTGTTAAACTTGCAAAGGCAGAGAGCGGACATATCAATGCCATTGGCAATGTAATAAGGATGATAAATGAAAAGACCTTTGATGTAAGCTTTTTCTGCCCTGTGTGCGGGTGGAGGATAAACTTTGGAAAGGACCCAAAGGCCGGCGATGTTACAAGGTGCCGCATGTGCGGCGTGAGTTTTGAATTAACAGAAGAAAACGGGGATTTTGATTTTAAGAGGATATCATAGAGATGACAGTAAAGCTCTACAGACTAACAACCTGCTATAAATGTGATGAGGTAGAGGCATTTATGAAAAGAGAAGGCGTCTCTTTTGAGGCTGTTAGTATTGATGAGCTAAATTTGGATGAGCAGGAGAAGCTCCTGACAGAGATGTACAGGCTTACAGGACAGCGCTCATTTCC
This sequence comes from Nitrospirota bacterium, assembly GCA_016214425.1. GTDB lineage: Bacteria > Nitrospirota > CAKKRA01 > 9FT-COMBO-42-15 > 9FT-COMBO-42-15 > 9FT-COMBO-42-15. Next base: position 2,295 of record JACRON010000031.1, on the reverse strand, counting down.
TGTTGTTGATATTGACGGAAATACTGTAATAGGTTTTGATGAAAAGAAGCTGAGGCATCTATTGAACCTTCCTGCAAGGGAGGGCGCTGCCAGGGCTGCAACAAAGGCTATTCGCGAGGTTGTAACAACAAAGCAGATTGAAGGACTCCTTGAGTGGATAAAAAATACAGCAGATGCCTTTGGCTGCAAGGTGAATCCTGACAAGACATCGCTGCAGGGCATTCTTGACGGCCTGATAAAAAATGAGAGGAGATACGGGTACCGCTCCTGTCCGTGCAGACTTGCATCAGGCGACTATCTGAAAGACAGCGATATCATTTGCCCCTGTGCATACATGAGCTGGGATTTAGAGGTGTATGGCAGGTGCTACTGCGGGCTCTATGTTACTGAAAAATACATTGCAAAGGATCCGTCACTTCCCCAATATTTGATTGACAGTCGTGAGAGTGGAAAGGGCGCCCTTGATATAGGACAGGTGCATGAGGCTAAGAAGACGCTCCCTTCATTTAAGACACATATAAGATTTGCAAGCTTTATGAAAGGTTCTTTGTCAAGGGATAAGATAAAGGAGGGTTTTGTAAATATAGTTGAGTCCATCGGCTTGAAACAAGAGGATATAAGGTGGCGCGAGATTGTGGCAGTGGCAGTTGGCAAGGATGAGAGCGGCAATCAGCTCATGGCAAAGATGGATCAGGGAATGGATGTTTATACATATCAGATATGGTTTCCCCAAAAAACGGACTTTGAGTTTATTCGCGGCAGCATTGTTGATGCAGACATATTCGTCTATGACAAGCAGATGACAGGCATGGAGGTTGAAAGTGCCCTTGGAGGCAAGGAGGGCTTTGGGAGTATTATAAGGGATGATATAAGTGTCTATGGAGACTTTGATTTTTTCAGGGGCGGAAGGGACAGGTTTGTAATGACAGCGGATCCTGCAAGGATTACAGAAGATGCGTTGGAGGCTATTATTAAAGAGATTACAATACTGGAGAACTGCTATTATCTTTTGAGAAATGAGAGGCAGAAATATATACTTTCATCAGACAGGATGAATGATGTTGAAGCCACATTAGTTGGAAAGCTTTCTGCTATAAGCATGAACCTGCCAAAGGCAACGGCAAATGACCTGAGGGAGTGGCTCTATACATTAAGCACAAAGTTTGGCGAGATTGCAGGCATATCAGAAGAGGTAAGGCACTATTCATCAGATACAGGAGGCAGGATAGAGTTGATAAGGAATATCTTAAAGGAATGGGGAGAGAGGCCGATAGAGGGAAGGAACTCGCTTAACAGATTCTATCTTTCTGCAACAGTATCCCTTGGAGATGATTATCAGAGGCTTTCAAGGCGAATAGACGGTTTAAGGCGGGAGATGATTGATTTAATGACCAATCTGAGGACAAAGGTTGATTTGAATATTCAGGAGCAGAGCCTTGAGCTTCAAAAGAGCATGGATGAGACTACAAAGACACAGGTAAAGCTCCAGAAGACTGTTGAAGGACTCTCTGTGTTTGTTCTTTCCTATTATATAACAAGCCTCGGCAAATATGTCTTTGAGGGAATGAAGTCCGCAGGTATTATTAATGTGTCAACCACACTCCTTACAGCCCTTTTTGTTCCTATTGCAATTTTAATTAGTTTCTTACTCACAAAGGAAGTAAAGGAGTGGTGGTTTAAGAAAAGGAAAGAATAGTGTTCATAACATTGTCATTGCGAGCGGGTGGCACAGGCTTTGTAGGGGCGTATAATTATACGCCCCTACAGACTACAGACAGGCAAGATGCCTGTCCCACCATGCAATCGCAATCTCTAATCCCCCTGTATCCCCCTTTAGTAAAGGGGGATATATTAAATTCCCCTCTTTTCTAAAAAGGGGTTAGGGGAGATTATAGTATACAGTGAATGGAGGGCAAAGATTGAGTCTCATTGACAACATAAAATTTGACAATAACGGTCTGATACCAGCAATAATACAAGATTACAAAGATAATACTATTTTAATGGTTGCCTTTATGAATAAAGAGGCAGTTCAAAAGACCTTGGACACAGGCCTTACACATTTCTGGAGCCGTTCAAGGCAGAAGCTGTGGCAGAAGGGTGAGACATCTGGAAATATTCAGAAGGTTAAGGATATTTTTATTGACTGCGATACTGATACGCTCTTAATCAAGGTTGAGCAGACAGGCCCTGCGTGCCATACAAATAAGAGGTCATGTTTTTACAGAAGGTTTAATGAGAAGATGGATGAAATAAAGGACACTGAGCTGTCCTCTGATATACTGAAAAAGGTCT
>JACRON010000149.1 GCA_016214425.1 Nitrospirota bacterium | reverse complement strand
CCCTTGCCTTCTTTTCCTTCATCTCTGTCTCAGTTGATGCGCCTACATTAATAACAGCAACACCGCCGACTATCTTTGCAAGCCTCTCCTGAAGCTTTTCCCTGTCATAGTCAGAGGTGGTCTCTTCTACCTGGGCCTTTATCTGTTTTACCCTACCCTGTATCTTTGCTGTATCGCCAGCGCCTTCTACAATTGTTGTATTGTCTTTGTCAACAGTAATTCTCTTTGCCCTTCCAAGGTCTGTAATCTTTACATTCTCAAGCTTCAGGCCAAGGTCCTCTGATATAACCTGGCCGCCTGTCAGGATGGAGATATCCTCAAGCATTGCCTTTCTCCTGTCGCCGAATCCAGGCGCCTTTACTGCTGTGCAGTTGAGTGTCCCTCTCAGCTTGTTTACTACGAGTGTTGCCAGCGCCTCTCCTTCAACATCCTCAGAAAGAATCAACAACGGCCTTCCCATCTTTGCTATCTGCTCAAGTATCGGAAGGAGATCCTTCATGCTGCTTATCTTCTTTTCGCAGATAAGGATAAATGCATCATCCAGTACTGCCTCCATCCTCTCAGGGTCAGTTACAAAATATGGCGACAGATAGCCCCTGTCAAACTGCATGCCCTCAACAACGTCCAATGATGTTGTCATGCTCTTTGCCTCTTCAACAGTAATAACACCATCCTTGCCGACCTTATCCATTGCCTCTGCTATTAAGTCTCCAATTGTGGAATCATTGTTTGCAGAGATTGTGCCAACCTGTGCAATCTCTTTCTTATCCTGTGTAGGCTTGCTTAATTTCTTTAATTCATCAATTACTGTCTCCACTGCTTTTTCAATGCCCCTTTTAATATCCATTGGATTGGCGCCTGCAGAGACATTCTTCATGCCCTCTTTATAGATCACAGCAGCTAAGATTGTTGCAGTTGTTGTACCATCGCCGGCAACATCGCTTGTCTTGCTGGCAACCTCTTTAACAAGTTGTGCGCCCATATTCTCATAAGGGTCTTTAAGCTCAATCTCCTTTGCAACTGTAACGCCGTCCTTTGTAATTGTAGGAGCGCCGAATTTCTTGTCAATCACTGCATTCCTTCCTGCAGGGCCGAGTGTAGCCTTCACAGCATCAGTAAGCTGCATTACACCCCTGAGTATAGCCGACCTTGCCCCTTCACTAAATATTAATTGCTTTGCCATTATCAAAACCTCCTTCGTAAAATATAGGTCTTATAAGACCTATATGACCTATTCTTAGTTTTATTGTTATTTCTCAAATACCCCTAATATATCCTCTTCCTTGACTATAAGGTATTCAACATTGTCAATTGATATCTTAGAACCTGAATATTTGTCAAAGAGAACCATATCTCCAACTTTCAGACTTTTGACATCCTTGCCAACACCTTCTACCTTTCCCTTCTGAGGCTTCTCCTTTGCAGCGTCAGGTATATAGATACCCCCTGCTGTTTTTTCCAATTCCTCTGCATAACTAACAAAAACCCTTTCACCAAGTGGTTTAAACTTCATAAACATTTCTCCTTTCTATAAATTAATTAAGATTAAATAATATAAGTCATATATGACTTATAAGACCAATTAAAACCTATTAAGACCTATTTAAGTCCCTTTGGCCTATATCTTGAGACCTTCACCTCCTTCTATTATTAGCACTCATTTCAAGTGAGTGCTAATAATATATATAACTAATAAAAAAGGCAATCTTGAACTTCTGGAATTTATAGCTGTTTTGGCTAATTATAGAGAAAACTGGCAGGATATTTAAGTCTATCTCAAAAAATCATAGATTTTCTTTAATTTTCTCTCATTTAACACTAACTATCTTTTCAAGATAACTTCTATTGCCTACGACATCGAATGCCTCTATCTTCAGGACCTCTTTATTACCCTTTGCTTTGAGAAAACCGCGAAATCTGCCAGCAGGATCTGCTTTTAATTTCTTGTCATTTATTATCAGCTCTGTATTCGGCTCTGTTTCGCCTGTTATATAAAGGAGGATCCCATTTTTTTCATTAAGAATAAGTATATTATCAATAAGTATCCGAGGCGGGGTATTATCAAAGACTATTTTAAATGTCCTGAGGTCGCTGCTTGCACCTTTGTATCCATCTTTATTAATCCCCCTGACACGCCAATAATAAGCGCCCTGCGGCATCTCCTGCAGATATACATTTTTTTCAGGAAGGTCATCCTTGCTTATCAGCAAATCAACAAAATGTATATCCTTTGCTATCTCAAGATGATATTTTACAGATTTACTATCTCCCTCCCACTTTAAGATAATCACTGAATCCTCTACGCCTTTATAAAAAAACTCCTTCTGATTTTCAGGTATATGAAGTACAGGGCCTTCAGGCAGATCCTTAATCTTGACAACCTCTTTATTTGAAGCTATCTCTATTGCCTCTGCCGGCTTTACCTTAACATTCTCATCACTGACCTTGACATCAACAGTGCCTGTAAAGACCTTTATCTGGCTCGTCTGTTCATTAGTTACCTTTATTGCTATCTTTGCCTCATCTTTTATGCTTGCAACTGCATTTGGCGTTTCAATATTAAACTTTGAACCAATAACCTCAGGCTTCTTAATATCAGCCTCAATATCACTCTCCATCAGTTTGACTGAAGAGTGTTTTTCCTTTGTCCACGCATCCTCTGTCAGATTGCCTATCACAACCAGTGAATCGGGCTTTATCTGCAAAACATTGCCGTCGTCAAATGATACCTCTGCATAAGAATTGGAATATGTCCTTATAATATCCCTTGTGCCGAGCGATAAATCCTTGGCTGCTGCATCCCATCTGAGCCTGCCCTCTTTTCTTACAGACACCTGGCCTGAGAAAAAGGAGAGCCTCGCAAATCTTACCTCAAAACGTTCATCCTTCTTCTCCTTTTCAATCCCTGTAAACTTTATCTTTGAATGAATTGACAAGGCATAATTAATAAAATCACCTTCTGCAGGATTTTCAAACTTATACATAATAAATGTAAAGGCAAAGGAGAAGATAAGGATAGTAGCTGTAATCAAGGTAAACATGACTATCTTGTGGGGGATAATAATGACCTTCCAGAAAAGCCTCTTCCATCGTTTATCCTGTATTATATTCTTATCTTCCATTATTGGTTAATTCCTGTTTATCCAGCATTATGGCAGGCGCAGGGGAGTGTCCCCTATATAGGTCTTTCCTTTTCCAATGCAGAGGCAAATGCCTTAACAATCTCAGGGTCAAAGCGCGAACCAGACCATTCCTTAATCTTCTCTACAACACTCTTCTGGTTCATTGCCTTTTGATAGGGTCTATCAGATGTCATGGCATCATAAGTGTCTGCAAGGGCAATTATACGGGCGACCAATGGGATATCCTTTCCTGAAAGGCCATCAGGATAGCCTTTTCCATCAAATCTTTCGTGATGATATTTTGCGCCAGGGATAATCTTTTTCAACTGCTTGATCGGCGCCATAATGCTTGCGCCAAGCTGCGGGTGCTGTTTTATAATATTGTTATATTGTTCTTCTGTTATCATTGCACCCCTCAGCAAGTGGTCATCAATGCCTATCTTTCCAACATCATGAAGCAGGGCGGCGATATTTATCATCTCAATCTCTTGAGGGGAAAGACCAAACTCCTTTGCAATCATGGTAGCTATTGCTGCTACCCTTTCTGAATGGCCGTGTGTATACGGGTCCTTGGCGTCAATTGCAGCAGCAAGCGACTTTATTGTGCTTACAAAAAGGTCGCGCATATCCTGGCTGTATTCATCTAATTTCTCAGCCATATAATTAAAGGTGCGGGCAAGCTGGCCTATCTCATTCTTGGCAGGTATATCAATCCTCTCCTTAAAATTTCCCTTTGCAATAGAAAGGGAGGAATCAGCTAATTTTTGTATCGGTATACTTATCCTGTTTGAAAAAAAGACTGCAATAGTTGATGCAAGGATTATTGTCAATATCCCCCATAATGTTGTGGTCTTTGTCATTGTTCGCACTGAAAGATATGCATCTGACTTAGGCTCCTGAACAATAACGCCCCAGCCGAGATTCTTTACAGTTGCATACGCGCCGAGCATCTCCTTTCCATCCTTATCCTTAAAGGGTATTGCGCCGCCTGTTTTGCCTACTGCAAGATATTTGCCCACTATTTCTATATCGCTCATATTCTCCTGTGACCTCACCCTTTGTTTATCCTTATGAGTTATTAGTTGTCCTTTCCTATTTACCAGATATGCAAAGCCATCCTTCCTTATGTTTACCATGTCAACTTGAATTGATATATCCTTTAGGTTTATATCTGCCTTTAAGATATTTGCTATCTGACCGATGTCATTTTTAATCGGAAGATATATTGCAAGAAATGATTCAGGAAGGTCAGAAGATACATGGGTGTCGCCAATAAAGATTTCCCCATGCAATGCCCGTTTTACACCAATATCCCGCTCTTCATTAATTATAGATTTATCATTTATCTTTATTATTGTCCTGTAGGCCTGAACCTCCTCTCTACCACTTTTATTAAGTATAGCAAGGTTCAGGATATTGGGATATCTTTCAAGATAGAATATAAGGAGGCGCCTCCTAATATTCTCAAACCGTATAGACACCTTTTCTGCTGTGTCATTTGCCAGTTGTGTATGAAGGAGGAGGAGTTCATTTTCCAAAAATTCCTTGTTTATTTTCATTAGATTTAGGCCTGTAACAACTAATGGAATAACTGCTATAGAAAGCATAACAGTCAACAGCATATAAATAAGCTTCTTTTGTTTTGGAAGCGGCTGTGGAGTTGTCAGTTTTTCATTTGCCATGCAGACCTCACGTAACAGTTTAGCCATTTTAAAGAAGTAGCTAAACTTCAATGCAAAATGTATATTTTAAATTGCAAATTTTAAAATTTTCAAAGCCTTTTTTCTAAATTTGCATTTTTCATTTTGCAATTTACAATTTTCAATGATGTTTAGCAGTTTAGAGTAAACTGCTAAACAGTTAAGACCTCACTTCTCTGATTTGGCTATACAGATATCATCCCGTGCCCTGTTCTTAACAATATACATTGCCTGGTCAGCAAGCCTGATCAGCTCCAATTTTGAAGCAGCATGTTCAGGATATGTAGCAATGCCAAAGCTTGCGGTAATGTGCGATGATAAGCCTTCCTCATTCAAAAAGAGGTGTTTTCTTATAAGATTCTGAATCCTCTTTGTTATGCGATAAGTGGTCTCTGTGCCTGTATCTGGCAGGACAACAACAAATTCATCTCCGCCGTATCTTGCTATTATGTCCATATCCCTTAAGGTATTTATTAATATCTGCGCAACCTCTATCAGTACCTTGCTTCCCATAAGGTGGCCGTAATTATCGTTTATTAATTTAAAGTGGTCCATGTCAAGGAATATCAGGGAAACAGAGCCGCCATTTTTTTTACATTTTTTAATCTCCTCATCAAGCCTCTGGTCAAGGAATCTGAAATTGAAGAGCTTGGTTAAGTCGTCTGTAACAGCAAGCTCTGCGGTCCTTTCATAAAGCATTGAGCGCTCAATTGCAATTGCAGCATGGTCAATCAGTTTAAGCATAAGCTCCAATTCCTTCCGCTCAAAGCTGTTGCCGTCTTTTTTATTTATCAGCTCAAGCACGCCGAGCGTCTTATTCTTGCTGATAATGGGAACACACAAGATGGATTTTGTTTTGAACTTTGTCTTTTTATCCACCCCGGAAAAAAATCTTTTGTCTTTAGAAACATCAGGAACAATCAATGGCGCCCCTTTTGTTGCCACCCACCCTGCAATGCCCTCGCCCATATTTAATCTGATATCTTTAATCTTGTCCACTTTCTCGCCTTTTGCAAGTTCAAAATATAGCTTGTTCGCCTTTTCGTCAACAAGGAGTATTGACCACGCCTCTGACTTAACTAATTTCTGGGCATTATCCATTATGATTTTTAAGATTTCTTTAAACTTTAAGGTTGATGTAAGGGCCTTTCCTACCTCAATAAAAAAGGAGAGTTCCTTATCCTTCTGTCTGAGCGATTCCTTTAAACCTCTATTTTCATTTTTAAGGAGTGTTAATCTGCCTTCATTCATATCTTTATTCCAAGAGGCTGCTGTATGTATCAGGCCTTCTGTCTTTTAAAAAGGGCCAAATCTCTCTTGTCTCTTTTATCTCATCAAGATTAATATCTGCAATAATAACTGAATCACGATGGCCTGCAGGGCCTGCGATAATCTCGCCATTCGGGTCTGCACAAAAACTCTTTCCATAAAAATGCTGATGTTCCTCTTTGCCAACCCTGTTTATCCTGAATATATAGACATTATTTGCAATAGCATTAGCTGAGATGACCTTAGCCCATCTTGCTGATGAGGCATATGCAGCAGCAGTAGGTGAGAATATTATCTCTGCGCCCTTTAAAGCAAGTATCCTTGTCCCTTCCGGAAAAAAATTGTCCCAGCATATCTGAATGCCAATGTTGCAGTATGAGGTCTTAAATACTGTAAAACCTGTATCTCCGCCTTTAAAATAGAATTT
>JACRON010000109.1 GCA_016214425.1 Nitrospirota bacterium | reverse complement strand
ACGGAATTTGTTACTGTAATTTTTTCTTCAGCTCATGGAGTTTGTTTAATGCCTCAAGAGGGGTCATGTTAAGGACATCAATGCCAAGAAGCTCTTTAATAACAGGGCTTGCCTGAGTGGTGAAAATGTCAATCTGTTTTTCTAATTCTTCCTTACCTACTTTACTCCCCTCTGCAATCTTTGGCTCTCCTATTTCATTTAGCTCGCTGCTTTCAAGATTTGATAGTATCTCCTTTGCCCTTTCAATCGTTTCCTTTGGCAGACCGGCAAGCCTTGCAACCTGAATGCCATAGCTTCTGTCCGCGCTGCCTTCTATTATTTTTCTTAAAAATATTATCTCATCATTCCATTCTTTGACTGCTATATTATAGTTCTTTATGCCATTTAGTGTTATAGCAAGCTCTGTCAGTTCGTGATAGTGTGTTGCAAAGAGCGTCTTTGCAGATAGCTTATTGTGTATATATTCTGCTACTGCCCATGCAATACTTATACCATCAAAGGTGCTTGTGCCTCTTCCTATTTCATCAAGGATGATTAAGGATTTTGAAGTTGCATTGTTAAGGATATTAGCTGTCTCATTCATCTCTACCATAAATGTGCTCTGGCCATCTGTTAAAAAGTCAGATGCGCCAATCCTTGTGAATATGCGGTCTACAATGCCTATGGCTGCCTCTTTTGCAGGCACAAAGCTGCCTATCTGAGCCAATAGCGCTATCAATGCAACCTGCCTCATATATGTGGACTTGCCAGCCATGTTCGGCCCTGTGATTATAATCAGCCTGTTTTCATCATTATCAATAAGCGTATCATTAGGAACAAACCTTTCTCCCGTAATGCTTCTTTCTATTACAGGGTGTCTTCCGTCTGTAATCTTTATAACATCACCTTTATTTATCTCCGGCTTTGTGTAATTGTAATCTGCTGCAATATCCGATAGACAGCAAAGGACATCCAGCCTTGCCAATGCGCGGGCTGTTGCCTGTATCCTCTTTGCTTCCTTTATAATATTGCCTCTTACCTCATTAAATAGCCCCTCCTCAAGCCTGCATATCTTTTCTTCAGCGCCCAATACCTTTTCCTCGTATTCCTTTAATTCAGGTGTAATAAACCTCTCTGCATTTGTTAGGGTCTGTTTTCTTATGTAATCTTCAGGCACAAGATGCAGGTTTGCCTTTGTTATCTCTATATAATATCCAAAGACCTGATTGTACCTTACCTTCAGCGACTCTATTCCTGTCCGTTCCCTCTCCCTTTTTTCTATATTTAGAATAAACCCCTTTCCCTGTCTGCTGATGGTTCTTAATTCATCAAGGGATTTATTATATCCGTCTTTTATAATGCCGCCATCTGTAATGGTATTCGGCGGATTGTCTATAATTGTCTTTTCAATAATCTGATGGATATCTGAAAGTGTGTCTATATCTGAATGTATCTCTCTTATCATCTGTATATTAATGCCTGAAATAATGTTTTTAATCTCCGGCAGTTTATGGATGGAATTTTTTAAACTAATCATATCCCGTGCATTTGCTGTGCCGAGTGTAAGCCTTCCTGCTATCCTTTCTATATCAGAAACATCCTTTAAAAGAGCCCTTGTCTTATTTCTGATGGTAACATCATCCTTGAATGCCTCTACTGCATCAAGCCTCTTTTGAATATCAGCAGCAGAGAGGAGCGGCTGCAGCAGCCACTGCTTCAGCAGCCTTGCACCCATTGGCGTTTCTGTCCTGTCAATTATTGAGAGCAGCGAACCCTTTCTCTCCCTGTTCCTGATATTTTCAATAAGCTCAAGATTTCTTATTGTGGGTGTATCCATGAGCATGTAATCAGAAGGGTTGTATGTTTTTATGGATGTGATATTTGACAGATCCGCCTTTTGAGTCTCCTTTATATAAGAAATTAGTGCGCCTGCTGCATTTACTGAGAGGTCTTCCTTTTTGCAGCCAAAGCCTTCCAATGACTGGGTTTTGAAATGTTCAGTGAGTGTCTTATAGGCGCTGTCAGTTGAGAATTGCCAGGCATCATAGTGGTTAACAAGAATATGGTTGTTTTCAGTCATCTTTAATAATTCGGGATGTTCTTCGCTGTCCTTTGGTATCAGCACCTCCTTTGGCATAAAGAGTGAAAGTTCGTCTGTTAAGTTTTTAGTTTTGTCTTCATAGCCAGATTCTGAAACAAGGAAATCGCCTGTAGAGATATCCAGAATAGCAAGGCCTATCCTGTGAAATTGACCACCCCCCTTCAATTCCCCCCTTACTAAGGGGGGAGAAAGAGGGGTTGGATAAACAGCAGCAATAAAATTATTTTCCTTTGAATCAAGGAGGAGGGGGTCTATGATTGTGCCGGGTGTAATGATGCGAACTACATCGCGTTTTACAAGACCCCTCACCCTAACCCTCTCCCCAGAGGGGAGAGGGGAAATTTTAGTTCCCTCTCCCCCTTGGGGAGAGGGCAAGGGTGAGGGGGAATCTTCAAGCTGCTCACATATTGCAACCTTAAAGCCTTTTTTAATCAGCTTTGCAATATAAGTATTGGCAGCGTGATAAGGCACGCCGCACATGGGAACATCTTCCCCTTTCTCTTTATTCCTCGCTGTAAGCGTTATCTCAAGTATGCGGGATGCGGTTATGGCATCATCGTAAAACATCTCATAAAAATCACCCATCCTGAAGAAGAGAATAGAGTCTCTGTGCCTCTGCTTAATTTCTTTATATTGGGTTAAGAGGGGAGTTGTGTTAGTCATAACAATTCGTTAGGCGAGACGCCTGACCTACTTACTTCTTATAATTTTCCTTTCCCCCTTTTTAATCCTCCTCTTTCCCCCTTTAGTAAAGGGGGATGTAGGGGGATTATTTTCTAAGGGGGATGTAGGGGAATTTGATAGTTTTTTAAAAAAGGGTAGGAGCCTCATATAAGTATCATCAAGATGTTCTGGTATTACCCTCGTTTCAAACAATACAGGCATAAAACTCGTATCGCCATTCCAGCGCGGGACAATGTGCATGTGAATATGCGCCTCAATGCCTGCGCCTGCTGACTCCATCAGGTTCATCCCTATATTAAAGCCGTCAGGAAAGAATGCCTCTTTAAGCGCTGCCACTGATTTGCTGGTGAGCTTCATGAAATCTGTTATCTCTGCATCATCAAGCCCTTCTATAGTATCAGTATGCTTATATGGGACAACCATCAGATGGCCATTGTTATAGGGGTATAAATTCATTATTACATAATTATATTTACCACGGTAAAGTATATAATTTTTCCTATCCCCCTTCTCCTCTGACATCTTGCAGAATACACAGCCCTTTGCCTTACTATTTAGTATGTACTTCATCCGCCAAGGCGACCAGAGCCGCTTCATTTATTATCTCCTTACTGATATATCACACTGTATATCGGCATTGATTTATCTACGCCTTTGAAAATTGCATCGCCAACATATTCAAACACAACCTTGTGCCCGATGACATTATCATAGTAAGACAGGGTAGTGCCGCTGTATGAACCTGTATCTTCAAAGGATATAGATCTCTTCATATCCTCAACCACATCCTTGCTTACAGCTATGCCTGTATTATATATAGACCCATTCTCATCTACTGCAACACCGCCAACCATCTTTTTCTTTGGAAATTTTTTATATACATATTCCTTAAAGTTTTCTATCTCCCTTGAGTCAGTAAGGCTGAATGCAAGGGAGTTAAGCATTTCGTCAAATTCATATCCTTCCTTTTCAACTGGCATGGAGGCTTTTGCTGCAGAAAGCCTTCCGGCAATATTTACATTTCTTCCGATAATTGTTGTATCCTTTTTCTTTTCATCAATCATAAAATTTGCAATATACGCACGGCCTGTGTGGATGCTAATGCCCATCTGATAGTGCGTCTTGTCCTGCTTTCTCAGATCCATTAATCTCTTTTGAATCAGTATTGCTGTCCTGACTGCATTCTGGCTGTCTGTTTCCTTTGGTGTTGGCACCCCGTAGATTATCATAACACCATCGCCGGTGAATTTATCTATCCTGCCGCCTAATCTGGATACTATCTCTGTAATCGGGTCAAAGACAGTGTATAACTGGTAAGTAATCTCCTTTTCTGAATAGCCCCTTTCAGATGCCTTTGTAAATCCTCTTAGATCTGCAAAGAGAATCGTAACCTTTCTTGCATTGTTTGTTACCGTAGTTGTGCCGGTAAATCTGTATAGCCTGCCTTCCGAGAAGAGCATGTCTTCCTTGGTTTTTGTTGATTCAATGGGATATAGTATAATCTTTTTCTGAATCATCTTAATTATCTCTGTTCTTTGAAGTCCCTGAATAATGTCCTTAAAAGAATTAAATAGCAGGCTCCAGTTTTCAAATGCCTTTGCTGTATTAATAACAGCGGGATTAGAAAAGAGCTTTCTTCCTGTATCTTCGTAATCAAGGAGAAGATATTCTAAGACATGCCTGTTGAATATCATTTTTATTATGCTTGTATCTTCCATCAGGCGGTTCTCTGGTATTCCTTTCAAATGCCCCTTGATTAATTGCAGCAGCGGCCTTTCCTTTTCCTCCAGCCCTTTCTTTATGCGCTTATTTAAAATTATGTATATCTCATTAAAGGTTTTGAATGGAATAGAGTACCTCTTATTATTTTCCGAAAGAATATCATGCAGGTTAATCCTTCTAATCTCAATCTCAGTCAAAGAGAGCTGGTCGTTTATTATGCTTAAAATAAGATTATCGTTAAAATTTACGCCAAGATTAAACTGAACCATTCTCTCTTCTATCTGCGATACCTTTTGATATGCGATGTTCATGACAGAATGAAAGAGGCCGCTTATCATTGGGTGCATCAGGTATCTAATATTATTCTTGATTCCCCTTTTGCTGAAGTAGTCGCTTAATATATTTGAAAAATCCTTTGAAAAGGCAAGCCAGAAAAGGTTGACAAGTCCTATCCTTCGCTCATATCTTATTATATTTGCCATTATAGATACAAGATTATCTAAATACTCCTTTTCTATAGTCATGAGATGCCTTTCGCTTGCCCCTGCATGGGTGGCAGCAGTGTCTTCTCTGCTCAGAATCAGATTATATAGATAATGAATACTCTGCCATTATCTTCTGCACATCTTCCCATGCAAGCTTTTTATCGTTTGGATTTCTCAAAAGATATGCAGGGTGAAATGTAGGCATTAGCTTTATCCCTTCGTATGTATAAAATTTTCCTCTAATCGATGTTATCTTTTCCTTTGTCTTTAATAGTGTCTGAGCTGCAAATGTTCCGAGCGCGCATATAATCTTTGGATTAATAATCCTCAATTGTTCTTTTAAAAATGGCTCGCAGGCCTCTATCTCATCCTCTAAAGGATTTCTGTTATTTGGAGGTCTGCATTTAATTATATTGGCAATGTATACATCCTCCCTTTTCAAACCCATCGCCTCAATGATTTTTGTTAAAAGCTGACCTGCCGCGCCAACAAAGGGTTTTCCCTGTATGTCTTCATCTCCGCCTGGCGCCTCGCCCACAAATACAATCTCTGCCTTTTCATTGCCAGAGCCAAAGACAATATTCTTTCTTTTTTTATAAAGCCCGCACCGCTTGCAGTCTCCAATCATCCTTCTTACATCTTCAAGGGTTTCGGGTGCCTCCTTCTCTGACAGGTAGGACGCCTGTCCTGCTAACTTTTTCCCTCTCCCACCCTCTCCCCTAAGGGGAGAGGGAAAGGGTGAGGGGGTAGAAATGGCATTTAACTCTACAGGCAATTCATTAACGCCTGTCTCTTTTAGATAGATAAGGTAATTTTTTATGTTATTGACTGTTTCTTGATTCATAAAATAAATCCTAAATACGAAATCCTAAATCCTAAACAAATTCAAAATTCTAATTTTAAATGTTCTAAACAAGGGGTTGCAACCCCTTGTTACTTGCATTTTGAACATTTGTGCTTGTTTAGAGTTTAGAAATTAGGATTTAGTGCTTTACCCTAACCCTTGAACTATTTCCTCATACCTCTTGCCAGTTGCCTTAAAAGTAAAACTCCTTTTATCTCCTCCTGAATTTTCAAGATAAACTGAAAGCCTCTCCTCTGACAGCAGCCCTTCCGCCTTTTCTGCCCATTCAATAACTGTTACGGCTTCGCCTTTTAAATATTCTGACAAGCCGATATCTTCTATCTCGGCAATATTATTCAGCCTGTATAAGTCAATATGATAAAGAGCTAATCTTCCTTTATATTCATTCACAATAACAAATGTCGGGCTTGTTATAAAAGCCTTTGCTACATCCATGCCCTTTGCAATACCTTGTGTAAAAGATGTCTTGCCTGCCCCAAGTTCTCCATGAAGGCAGATAATATCGCCCTCTTTTAATAATCTGCCGAGCCTTTCTCCAAGTTTTTTAGTCTCATCAGGGCCATTGGTTGTAATAGTATAATCAAAATCCTTATATGTCATTCCTGTATGCTTTTAGATGGATGTCAAAATTTATGCGCCCTTTGCAATTGCCTTTACAATATCTGCCTTGCCCACAATGCCCACCAACTTATCACCCTTTAATACTGGAAGGTGATGTATGCCTTTTTCAGACATTATAGTCGCTATCTCCTCTAAAGAGGCATCCTCTTTTATTGTCACAACATTCCTTGTGCATATATCGCCGACCTTGACAGCAGCCATCTTTTTAATATCCTCTTCAAGGTGTCTTGGATTTTCAAGATAAATGATTGAGTCAAAGAGGTTTATTATAGTTGGTATATGGAGCCTCTTTTTCTGGCTTATCAGGTCATCCTCTGTTATTATTCCGATGAGCTTTCCATTATCATCAAGAACTGGAACACCGCTTATCTTGTGATTAATCAGTATACGTGCAAGCCTTTCAATAGTCATTTCTGGTGTTACTGTGTAAACATTCTTTGTCATTATGTCTTTTGCAGTCGGCATTGTGTCCTCCAAACAGAAGAAATTGAAGCGGAGATAGGGGGAAACGGCGAAACGGATAAAAACCTTCTCCGATTCACCCCTTCTCCGATTCTCCGGTTCGCTTTCAAATTAGGGTTTTGTATTTAGTGTTTTCTATTGCCTCTGGTATCTTCTCAATTATATCCCCTGCAATCAGCCCTGTCTCACCTTTTTCCTCTGCTGCAATATCTCCAGCAAGACCGTGCATAAATACACCAGCTATTGCAGCATTGATTGGCGAGACCTTCTGGCATATTAAACCAGCGATCATTCCTGTTAATACATCGCCTGTGCCGCCTGATGCCATTCCGGGATTTCCAGTGTTGCTTATATATACATCTCCATCTGGTTCAGCAATTACAGTATTTGCGCCTTTCAATACAACTATTATATTATATTGCTGTGATATTTTTCTTGCAATAGCTATCCTGTCTCTGTTTATCTCGTCTGCTGTAATGTTGAGCAGCCTTGATAGCTCACCGGGGTGAGGCGTGATAATAACCTGTGCCTTTGTTTTTTTCAATATATCTGCATGGCCTGCTATGGCATTTATAGCGTCTGCATCAATAACCATTGGCATCCTGATTTCTCTTATCAATTCCCTTATAAGCTGTGCAGTCTCCCTGTTCTGTGAAAGCCCAGGCCCAATGGCAATTGCATCTGCCTTTTTAAGAAAATTTAAAATCCTATTTTTTGCTGCAGGGCTTATTGTCTGTTCATTTGTCTGCGGAAGGGGAAGTGTCATTGCCTCTGTTATCTTTGTTTCAAAAATATTATTAAGCCCTTCAGGGACGCCGAGCGTTACAAGCCCTGTGCCAATCCTTAATGCAGAGAGCCCTGTCATAACAGCGGCGCCTGTTAACCCTGGAGAGCCTGCAATTATAAATAAATGCCCAAAGTCACCTTTATGCACATCTGGTCTTCTCTTTGGAAGAATCTTTGAGACACTATCCTTTGTAATCAGATGTGTCTTTATGCTGCTCTCATCAATAAGGTTTTTGGGTATAGTTATATCTGCTATTTTCAAAGAGCCTGAATATTCAGCCCCTGGATAAGTAAGATGCCCTATCTTTGGAAGGCAGAAGGTTACAGTCAAATCCGCCTTTACTGCACAGCCTCTTATCTGGCCGTTATCTGAATCAATGCCAGAGGGAATGTCCACGGCTATTACAGGCTTTTTAGACCTATTGATTAAATCTATTGTCCTTGCATAAATACCTGATATATCCTTTTTTAGTCCTGTGCCAAAGATTGCATCTATTATTATATCTGCCTTTTTAAGGCCTGCCTGAATATTTGAGGCGCCTGTATAAACAGGTATGCTCATCCTTTTTATTATCTCAAGATTTGTCTTTGAGTCTTTTGAAATCTCCCTTGCATCTGATAAAAGATAGACAGAGGCATAAGCGCCCTTGTTTGACAAATGCCTTGCGATTACAAGGCCGTCGCCGCCATTATTTCCCTTTCCGCATACCACTGTTATGTTTTTATCTTTAAGATTGCCGTAGCGCTCTTCTATATATCTTACACTCTGTACCCCTGCATTCTCCATGAGGATAAGGCTTGGGATGCCGTATCTTGTTTGTGCATCCTTATCAAGTTGTCTCATTTCTTCTGAGGTGGCAATCTTCATATAATTATAAAAAGCACTAAATTCTAATATCTAAATTCTAAACAAATTCAAATGTCCAAAATCAAAAAAGTTTTGAACATTGGGATTTAGTATTTTAGTATTGTTTAGAATTTAGAATTTCGGATTTAGCTTTTTTCTCCTGTCAATACTGCCTGTGCAATGGCATATTCGGTATCGTGTGAAAGGCTAATCATTATCTCTTTTATCCCGTAAAGGTCTATCATATCCTTTACCTTACCGTGGGCTATTACCTCAGGCTTGCCCTTTTCACTGTTTATTATCTCCACATCTGTCCATTTTATGCCGCCGCTCCAGCCTGTTCCTATTGCCTTTAATATTGCCTCCTTTGCAGCAAGCCTTGCTGCAAAGTGCTGATACGGATTGCTCTGGCGGTATGAATATTCCTGCTCTTTTTTTGTAAAGACCCTGTCAACAAAATGTTCATGCCACCTTGTTACTGCCTTCTCAATCCTCTTGATTTTTACCAAATCTATTCCAATGCCGAATATCATAGATTACCTTACCAACTCCTTCATCTCCCTGACAGCCCTCTCCATCCCAACAAGGACTGCCCTTGATACAATGCTGTGGCCTATATTGAACTCCTCTATCTCCCTTAACTGTGCAAGCCTCTTTACATTCTGATAATTCAGGCCGTGGCCTGCATTTATCCCGAGACCGAGCTTCTGTCCAATCTTGCAGGAATTCACAATCTCTTCAAATTCCGTATCCTGATCGCTCTGAAGTTTTGCATTGGCATATCTTCCTGTATGTATCTCAATGAAGTCTGTATTTATCTTATGGGCTGCCTTTATCTGCTCCATGTCAGGGTCAATAAAGAGGCTCACCTTTATGCCTCCGTCATGAAGAAGGAGGATGATTGCCTTTAAGTGGTCCTTATTCAATGCAACCTCAAGGCCTCCCTCTGTTGTCAGTTCCTGCCTCTTCTCAGGCACAATGGTCACCATATCAGGCTTTATATCCAGTGCAATCTTTACCATCTCCTGTGTTGCAGCCATCTCTAAATTTAGTTTTGTTTTTACAGTTTCCCGTAACAGCCGAAGGTCCCGCTCCTGAATGTGCCTCCTGTCCTCCCGTAAATGAACTATTATCCCGTCTGCGCCTGAAAGCTCAGCTAATACAGAAGCGAAGATCGGGTCAGGCTCTATGCCCTTCCTTGCCTCTCTTAATGTTGCAACATGGTCAATATTAACAGCAAGCCTTGCCAAGTCTTATCCCTCCTTCTTCTCTTTCATCCTTTTTGCCTTTCTTTGTTTATAGTCAACAACATGCCATATCCTGAACAATCTTTCAAGTTTGTCCCTATATGCCATAATGATAAAGATTATCACAATCGTAATGCCAGCGAGGATAAAAAGTCTTCCATACTGATTATGCTGTATATAAGCGCCGCTGATGGTTAAAAGGATGGTGCCAAAGAGCCTTCCTGCACCGCCTATTATAAGAAACTCGGCTGTTGTAAGATGTCCGAGACCAAGAATATAGCATAAATAGTCTTTTGGAAAACCCGGTATTAGAAAAAGCAGAAAAACAAGAAATGCCCCCTTGTGGTGCAGGAGGTAATCAAACCGCTTCATGATATTTTTATCCACAAATTTATCTACAAATGGCCTTCCAAATATTCTTGATAATGAAAAGGCTATATATGAGCCTATTGTCAGGCCAGTGGTAGAAAGTATTACCCCGATTACAGGCCCATAGAGAAAACCGCCTAACAGCCCTGTTAATTCTCCCGGAATAGGCGCAGCAACTACCTGAGCAGCCTGAATGAGTATGAAGCCTATGAATGATAATGGGCCGAGGGAATTTAGAAATGTAAGCAGCCTCTTTTTATCAAGGAAGAAACGGATTAAATCTGTCTGATAGAATAGAAATGAGAGGCCGCCGAGAATGAGAAGGAATGCTATAAGTCTGAACCAAATCCTATTTAATGTCTTTTCTTCTTTTTTAATAGGTGTCTTATTCACATTAGCTTGGCGGCTTCAAGCCGCCTTCCTCCCATATTCAGAGGAAAGTATATCATTTTTCTTCTTAGAAATCTACTATTTGTCTATAAGGTAGGATTTATAGAAAATATTATCTTGTGGTTTAATCCTCAATACTTATATCTATCCTCTTGGGTTTCTCTCCGCCGCGCAGGGTTGAGACCATTGCCTTTATAGATTTTGCAAACCACTCCTGAACAAAGGGCTTTATAATGAGCCTCCTGCCATTAACAAAAAGGTATGCCTTCTCTTTTCTAATTGAAGGCCTTTTCTTGTTCTTTAAAAATCTATTTTCAATAAATCTTGCGACATCCTTTGGCTTATTAATATCTATTAATGGCACGCCTTTCAACAGAAAATCCCCCCTTCCCCCCTTCTTGTCGCTCGCAACTGCAATAAGATTATCATCCCTCGTGCAGAGCAATTTTTTGCTGTTGCCGTTTCTGATTACTTCAATCTTCTGGTACCTTTCTGTTTTATAGCCTTCTGCAATTATCAAATCAACATCATCAATAAACCTTTCCCTTATCTCCTCAAGTTTGAGTCTATCCCCCCCACCCTTCCCTCCCCCTCGAGGGGGGAGGGTACGGGAGGGGGTGATATCTGTAATAAGGGCAAGTTTTTTATCAGAGACTGCTACTATTGCCTTTGCGCCTGCCTTCTTGTGCTTCCATGTATCCTTGCCCTCCTTATCCATCTCAAAACCATGGGCGCAGTGCTTTATTGTCGCTATTCTGTAGCCTTTCTTTGTTAAAAAAGGTATCACCTTTTCTATAAGCGTTGTCTTTCCGCTGTTGGACTTTCCGACGATTGAAACTATTGGTATCATTGTCGTTCCCTTAAACTCACCCTCCCCTGTATCCCCTCCCATCAAGGGAGGGGAGCTAAAGAAAAGACCCCCATCAAGGGAAGGGGATAAATAATTTCCCTCTCCCCTTGCGGGAGAGGGTTAGGGTGAGGGGTATATCTTAATACCCTGCGTCCTTTCTGTATTCAAAACTCCTGTCAAGCAGCATCACCTTTACCTTATCCCCTGCTTTTATGAATGTCTCATTCTCATGGAATATTATAAGCCCGTTTGCCTTTGTCATAGATGTCATCATGTGCGAACCCTGATCGCCGGTTGTTTCAACTGCATATCCATCCCCATCTGACTGGACAGACGCCCTTATAAAATGACGCCTCTGCTCCTTCTTTTTCAGGTCATTTTTAATCACTGCGCTTATTACAGGCCTGAATACATTTTTATGGCCCATCATCTTTAAGATTGCCGGCCTTACAAAAATCTCAAAGGTTACCATTGAGGCAACAGGATTCCCTGGAAGGCCAAACATGGGCCTCCCGTTTAACACGGAAAAGGCAAGGGGTTTGCCTGGCTTTATTGCCACCTTCCATAACCTTAAATCACCGCCAAGCCTCTTCACAACATCCTTTACATGGTCATAATCCCCCACAGAAACGCCACCTGATGTTATTATTATATCTGCATTCATCCCCAACTGCAACTTTTCCTCAAGCTCATCCTCCCTGTCCCTTGCAATGCCAAGTAAAATTGGCGTTGCCCCGCACTCCTGAATCTGAGCGCTGACTGCGTAGGTATTGCTGTTGATTATCTTTGCTCCGCATATCTCCTCGTCCAAATCAACAAGCTCATCGCCAGTTGCAAGTATCGCGACCCTCGGCCTTTGATAAACAGAGACAATAGAGCGCGCCATTGATGCAAGCATCCCTACCTCAGAAGGCCTTATCAACTGCCCATTTTTTATTACAAGCTGCCCCTCTTTTACATCCTCTCCTGCCCTTCTGATATGCTCGCCTTTTTCAGGCCTTTTAAATATCTTTACCCTGTCGCCATCCTTTTCAGTATACTCTGCCATAACAACAGCGTCAGCGCCATTGGGCATTGGCGCGCCTGTCATTATTTTTATCGCCTCCCCCGGCTTTAGTTTGCTTTCCGAGATATAACCTGCTGGCAGGCTCTCTATAATTTTTAGAACAGCAGGATTTTCCTTTGATGCGCCTTCAACATCACCAACTCTCACAGCATAGCCGTCCATTGCAGAATTATCCCATGGCGGGATATTCCTTCTTGCATATACATCCTCTGCAATAACCCTTCCCAATGCCTCTTTTATATCAACCTTTTCAAAACCTATCTCCCTGATATTCTCAAGGATTAAACTTAGCGCCTCTTCAACAGAAATCATTGGGGTGACTCCTTCAATTATCAATAACTCATGCAGTCCAAGACGGATTTCGTTCAAGGTGTTTGATGTTATTTGGCCAAGCGAGTTGGTTTTTTGTAACTGCTCTTTGATTTCTTTAAGTAGCCCTTCATCAGCATGTCATCAACAGAGCGTATCACATGGTCTGCAAGGTCTTCTGGAACCTCAAAAAAGGTGAATTTATCAAAGACATCTATTTTCCCGATCTTTGCGTGAGGAATATTTGCCTCTGATGCAATGGACATCGCAATATCAGCAACCTTTATCCTGTCCTTTCTTCCGATGGTCATAAACAAACGCACCATCCCGGCCTTTTCAAACTTTTCCTCTGCAATGCCTTCCTTTACCTCACCGTATGCAGCAAAAAGGGCTGCTGCTGCAATGTCATCTGGACTGTAGCCGTCTGACAGCTCTTTAACTGCTGATATATAGCCTGCATGTTTATTCTCTTTAATTATTTCAGAGATATCCTTCATTATACCCTTTTGTTTAGCCTTTATAACCTCAAGCGAAGACGGCAGCCTCTTTCTGTCAATTGTGGTCATGGCGGTCTTTTCAATCAATTTCAACTGCCTGTACTCCCTTGGCGTAACAAGGGTTATTGCCATGCCTGACTTGCCTGCCCTGCCTGTCCTTCCAATCCTGTGCACATAGCTTTCAGGGTTCTGCGGGATGCTATAGTTAATCACATGGGTTACATTTTTTATATCAAGCCCCCTCGCAGCAACATCTGTTGCAACAAGCACATCAAGCAGGCCCTTCTTAAACTTAGCCATCACCTCATCCCTTCTTGCCTGTGTAAAATCGCCATGAAGGGCATTTGCATTGTATCCCATCTGGCCGAGCTTCATGGAAACCTCATCAACCTCGCGCTTTGTATGGCAGAAGACAATGGCAAGCTGAGGGTCTTCAACATCAAGGAGCCTTGAAAGCGCATTTATCTTTTCTGATTCCCTCACCTCATAGAATACCTGCTTTATCTCTGCTACAACAATATCCTTTGGATTTATCCGCACCTTTTCAGGCGCTTTCATATATCTTCTTGCAATATTCATTATCGGCTGCGGCATTGTTGCAGAGAACAAGAGCGTCTGCCTTTCAGCAGGAGTGGCTTTGAGTATCATCTCAATATCATCAATAAAGCCCATATTCAGCATCTCATCTGCTTCATCAAGAATCACCATCTTTATATCAGATAGAGAAATTGTCTTTCTCCTCATA
>JACRON010000108.1 GCA_016214425.1 Nitrospirota bacterium | reverse complement strand
GCACTGCTTTAATTAAGCAGCGAGTGCCAATTCTTCGTTGGCAATTATAGTTTTCTCAGTTTTTTTTACGAGTCTTCTGAGAATCCTCGGTATGCAGCCTACAGCTTCATTATCCCCGTCGAAGCCGTTCGCCCCCAATTGATAATTATTATAACATATTTTAACGGCTGTCTCCAACAATCTTACGAAAATGCCTGCAGGCCTCAACAAGGTCTTTGTTATGAGAAAACAGGCTGCCGCCGATGAGAAAGATTACATCATTGCCGTAAAATCTGATTAGTTCTGGCACATTTCTGAGGTTTATGCCGCCGCCAGGGCATGGAAAAATAGATTTGATATTTCCCATCTCTGCTCCTGTTCCATCAATAATCTCTCTGCACTCCTCTCTTGTAAAGGAGAATCTTCCCCCAAAATTCGGATAGATAACAGCATCTGCACCTGCAAGCCTTGCTATCTGTCCGAATAGGGCGTAGTGAGAGATGCCGCTCTCTTTATTAATTACATAAGTCCCCTGAAGCGCAGGGTGGCTGAAAATTGGAAGGCCAATTGAATCGTCCTCTGCAATCTGCCTCATTGTGTCAAGCCCAACAATACCCGGTGCAATCATCAAACCGCCTGCTCCATGCCTTTTTGCAAACAGCGCTTTTTTAAAAATCTCATTTGCATGAGAAGTAATATTTGGAACATATATGCATGAATAGCCTGTTTTTTTATTTGCCCTTTGGACTGCCTTTGCACAGAGCCTCACCCTTTCTTCAAATGGAGAAAAACACTGGTCTGCAATGCCGTGGTCATCTTTAATTATATCTATGCCGCCTAAGGCAAGCTGATAAGCAAGTTCAGATAGCTCCTTTGAAGAAAGGCCAAGGGGCTTTAGAGGTGTGCATAATAATGGCCTCTTTCTGACATAAAGCAGTTTCCTTAAACCATTCCTTCCAAATCTTGGGCCTTTAAAATTTTTTAATATTCTTGGCGATAATATCAGCTCTTCAAGCCTTATTCCTGGTTTTATACTGATATTGCCAAAGAGGGTGTTTAGCAATTGTGTAAATTCAGCTCCGATATTTTCTACTGCGTAGCTGATTACAGCCCTGTATCTATTGCTGTCAATTTTTTTAAAGGATTCTATTTTGCCTAAGATATGCTCACGGATGAAATTGTCTGGCACAAGGCTGTCAGGGATTTCAACAGTCTGCTCAAGGCAAATATCCCTTGCCTTTTCGTATGCATCTTTTTTATTTCCTGTGATGGTGTAGGCAACAGAGAACCTCTCCTTAAACATCAGAGCGCCTCTGCCTTTGCATCACTGTGCATTAGCGTTATATGCGCCTTTTTCAAATCATCCTCATCAATATTGAATCTGGAATCTGTAAGTTCTTCAACTGTTCTTATCAGGGCTGATGCATCAATCCCGTACTCCTTCATCAGATATTCACGGCTTGCGCCATGCAGATATGCGTCTTTTATTCCAATGCGCAGAAGCTTATTTGATATGCCTTGCTCCGCCATCTTTTCTGCAGCAATGCTGCCCAGCCCGCCAATTATAGTATGATTCTCCATAGTGATTACGCCATATTTATTGGCAGATAATGCCTCAAGCACAGCCTCATCATTAAAGGGTTTTAGCGTGGATATATGAAGGTGAGCAATAGAAATACCATGCCTTTTTAATGCCTCTACTGCACGGATAGCCTCTTCTGTGCAGATGCCGCTTGAAAGGAGTGTAATATCATTTCCACTGCTAAGCAGCCTTGCCTTTCCAAATATCATTGGCTCTGATTTATCAAAGAGCCTCGGTATCTCGCCGCGCAGCATTCTTATATACACAGGCCCATTCACTGAATGTGCGTAATCAAGAACTGTTTCTACATCTGTTGCATCGCCGCATTCAAGGATAGTCATATTCGGCAATGAGCGCATGATAGCTATGTCCTCAATTGCCTGATGCGTTGCGCCGCCTGGTGTTGTAACACCCGGCAGAAATCCGAACATCCTTACAGGGAGATTTGGATATGAGATGGACATTGCAATCTGGTCATAAGCCCTGCGATAGATAAACACAGCAAAGGTATGCACAAAGGGAAAGAAGCCCTCTCTTGCAAGACCGCCTGCAAAGCTCATCATGTTCTGCTCTGCAACGCCAAAGGAGATGAACCTGTCAGGATACGCATCGCGGAACAGGTCAATCTCTGTTGAGCTTGTTAAATCAGCAGAAAGCACAAGGATATCAGGCTTGTCCTTTGCCCACTGAACAAGGTTTTTTGCATGTAGCTTAGAAAGAATTTCCATAGGTCTCTTTTAAAAATTCACTTAACCTCTGCCTCTCTGCCTCTGTTTTAAACCGTATATAATGAAACTTTGGTGCATAGCTCTTAAGTATCTCAATGCCCTGATAAGGATTTGTGTAGCACAGCACAACAAGCGGCCTTCCATCTAACTCCACTTTTGAAGGCGCAATTAGCTCGCCTATATCATGGCCATTGACCTTAAAAACGCGTGCGCCAAAGGACTCAAGCCTTTCCTCCAATGGTTCTATGTTCATTACAGAAGATGTCATGCCATCGCACTGATAGCCATTAACATCAACATAGATGCCTATATTATCCATTTTATAAAAACTCATGGTCTGCATCGCCTCCCAAGTCTGGCCGATCTGGAATTCGCCATCAGACATAAAGACCCAAGCCTTCCCTGTCTCGCCTTTAAGTCTTCTTGCATAGGCAATGCCTGCTGCCTGGCTCAGGCCCTGACCGAGCGAGCCGCTCATAATCTCCATTCCAGGCGAATGTTCTGCGCCTATCATCTCAACTGTGCTGCCATCTTTGTTGAATTGCTCAAGTCCTTCCGGCGCCATTCTGTCAGTCTCAATGAGTGCAGCATATAGGACGAGGGAATATTGTGATGGCGAGAGAAAAAAGCGGTCAAAGTGCGGGGCCTTTGGCCCGTTGAATATAGCGCCCGTAAGATAATCAGGATTATTCTGGCAAGGCACACCAGAAAAGGCCGGCGGCATAATCGGAGATACTACATTGCCAAGATTCATAATCTCAAGATAGAGTGATGATAGCATCTCTGCAGAAGAGCAGGCCTGAGAGAGATAGCCCCCGTTGTTTTTTATTACATAATCCAATACCCTGCGGCGTATTCCTTTCGCTGCCTGCTGGATCTTTGTTATGGAGAGAGTATCAAGCATATTTAATTATTCAACAATGTGGTGCTTGCCGATAATTTTAACTGTACTTGCCTGCGGGCCTAAGTTGCCCTGCTCCTCATCAAAACGCACCTCAGTCCCGATTTTAAGCTTGTCAAAGTCAGTATTAATTAAGCTGTTTCTATGAAAATATATAATACGGCCGTCAGAAGCTTCTATCCTTCCAAATCCCTCATCAGGGTTCAGCTCTGAAATGCTGCCGTGCAATGGCGCTTCATGCCTCTTGACATCACCGCGTTTTCGTTCAACATAATGCTCCAATTGCTGCTGTATATTGTCAAAGGCATCACGGACAGCCACATAAACATCTGTATACGAATGATGCTGAGAAGGCTCTTTGTTTACAACTATTTCATGACCTGGTATAGTCAAATCAATCCGGACATGAAACAGATTGCCTTTCTTGTGGTGCTTATGTGATGCCTCTACCATCACTCGGCATGCTATAATGCGGTCAAAAAGCAGCTCTAATTTATCTGCCTTCTCGCTGATATTTGCTTTCAATGCCTCAGACGGGCTCATATTGCGGAATCTGATTTCCGTTGGAATTTGCATGTCTTTGTCTCCTTTTATTCCTATTCTTTTTTAAAGGGATTTTTATCACAGTGGAGTATATCAAAAGAGGATTTGCATTTCAATTATTTATTATTTTATAACAGCAAAGGTTATTTTAATTGGATGGAATATAAAAATTACTAAGCGGCAGGGGCTTCCTTGCACCTTCCGCACTTGCCAAAGAAGCCCATGCAGTAGTAGGCAATCTCAAAGCCTGTTTTATGGGCGATGGCTTCTTCTATCTCATGATGAACAGGCTCTTCTATGTCAATTATCTTTCCGCATATCTGGCATGTAAAATGATAGTGCGGCCTGATGTTTGCATCAAATCTTGAAAAAGCGCCGCCGCAGTCCAGTTCAATAAGCTCACCCATATCCCTTAGGATCTTTAGATTACGGTAAACGGTGCCAAGGCTGATATTTGGCATCTTCTGTCTGACCTTCTCGTATATCCAGTCTGCTGTTGGATGAAGATTTGTGCTCCTTAATATATCAAGTATTATCTCGCGCTGTTTTGTCCTTCTCGTCTTTAATGTGCTATCTTTCACGGCTCCTATCTTGTTCTCCTTACATAACCTTTAAAATAATTTTCCGCTTTTTCTATGCCGAGGAATTCATTTCCTGTCTTTTTGCACCATGCAGGAAGGTCATTCGCAAAACCCTCATCGTCTGCAAGGACCTCCAATACCTGGCCTGTCTCCATCTCCTGCAGTTTCATCTTTGTCTTTAATATCGGCACAGGACAGAGAAGGCCGATAGCATCTATTGTCTCATCTGCCTTCATCAGTCTTCTAACTCTGCCCCGCAATTTGCACAGGTCTTTGCACCCTGTGCAACAACGCTCTCGCACTTCGGACAGTATTTCAATTCAGCGCCGCAGCCGGAGCAGTATGGATAGGGTTCATCCATTGCAACCTCGCAGAAGGGGCAGATGCATTTGTGGCCTTCATGGGGATGGACTGCTGCTGGCGATTCCTTTACTGACTTCTGCTTCTGTTTATCCTTATAATCTGAAATTGCCTTGTGAAGGGCATCTGCTGCCAGGTTAGAGCAGTGCATCTTGTTCGGCGGCAGGCCCCCTAATGCCTCTGCCACCATCTTATTTGATACAGCGACTGCCTCGTCAATGGTCTTTCCT
>JACRON010000044.1 GCA_016214425.1 Nitrospirota bacterium | reverse complement strand
CATCCACAGGGAATCGCCTTAAATAACTAAGAGAGGAATAGCCTGTTCCAAAATCATCCACTGATATTTTAAGCCCCAAATTTCTTAATTCGCGTAATATTGCAGCAGTTGACCCTGTATCCTGAATTATGCTCTCTGTAATCTCAAGCTCAAGATATTTTGGGTCCAGAGCAGATTCTGATAAAACCTGCTCTATGACTTTTATAAGATTCTGCTGTTTAAACTGTTTGCCTGAGAGGTTTACAGATATAAAAACAGGCGCAAAACCCTTTGACTGCCATGCCTTGTTCTGCCTGCAGGCTCTATGCAGCACCCACTCGCCAATTGGCACAATCAGTCCATTTTCTTCTGCCATTGGAATAAACTCTGAAGGAGGTATCATGCCTTTCTGTGGACGCTGCCAGCGTATGAGAGCCTCAAGGCCGACAACATTTCTTGTGCGGATATCAATCCTCGGTTGATAATAAACCCTGAATTCCTGCTTATCAAGCGCCTTGCGCAGGTTATTTTCAAGGGTAAGGATATCAAAGGCGGTCTTATTCAGGGACTGTTTATAGAACTGATAGTTATTCCTGCCTTCATTTTTGGCATAATACATTGCAGTATCGCAATTTTTGAGCAGGGTGTCCACATCCTCGCCGTCTATAGGATATATGGCAATGCCGATGCTTGCAGTAACAAATACCTCCTGGCCTTCTATGTCAAATGGCTGAGCTATCGCATCAAGAATGCGCTGCGCAACCTTCATTGTATCATGAACCTGGACAATCTCTGTCAGCAATATGGTAAATTCATCCCCGCCAAGACGGGCTACAACAGTGTCAAATTCATCTGTGCTGTAACGGCTGATGGAATCGCTCTTGCGGATACAGTTAGATAAACGAACGGCAACCTGCTTTAGCAGCTCATCGCCCACAGGATGTCCCAGAGTATCATTGATGCGCTTAAAATTATCAAGGTCAAGGAATAATATTGCCAATATTCTCTGATGCCTCTTAGCAATTAGCAGCGTTTGATTTAAACGGTCTTTAAACAAGATGCGGTTTGGAAGGCTTGTTAAACTATCATAATAGGCTAAAAATAAAATCCTTTCTTCTGCCTTCTTCCGTTCAATTGCATAGCGGATAGAATGCTCAAGAGCGGATGCGTCAATCTTCCCCTTGATAAGATAATCTGCAGCGCCTGACCTCATTGCCTCAATATCTACTTCATGGTCGCCCTGGCCTGTCAGCATAATTACAGG
Source organism: Nitrospirota bacterium (assembly GCA_016214425.1). Lineage (GTDB taxonomy): Bacteria > Nitrospirota > CAKKRA01 > 9FT-COMBO-42-15 > 9FT-COMBO-42-15 > 9FT-COMBO-42-15. Next base: position 5,125 of record JACRON010000044.1, on the reverse strand, counting down.
CGCCTTGCTGCCGCTCTTAACAATTTCACGCAGAAGCTCAAGCCCGCTATGCTCGCCAAGGCGGTAATCAAAGAGATACACATCATGTTTATTTTCTTTAATAGCTTCAAAGGCTGTATTATAGGTTGGCGTCCAGTCAAGAATGTAGCTTGCCCCTCCGATTTCAGAAAGCATATCGCGGGTTATAACATAATCATCCTCATCATCTTCTACAAGAAGTATTTTTATCTGCTGTTCTTCCATATCAATGCCTAATCTTTTTTTGGAGTCAGCTCAACAATCTCAAACCAATATTCTGAAAGGGTTTTTACAATAGCCACTAATGATATAAATGAAACAGGCTTTGTAATAAATGAATTTACGCCAAGGTCGTATGTCCTGAAGATATCCTCTTCTGATTTTGAGGTTGTAAGCACCACAATGGGAATCTGCCGAAGTTTTGAGTCGCCCTTAATCTCTTTGAGGGCTTCACGGCCGTCTTTTTTGGGCATGTTAAGGTCAAGGAGTATCAGGCCTGGTCTGGGGGCATTCCCCGGATTGGAGTAACCACCTTTCTGATAGAGATAATCCATTAATTCCTCGCCATCCTTAACAAAACGCAGGTCATTGACCAATTTAACCTCTTCAAAAGCCTCCTTAGTCAGCATCCTGTCCTCTTCATCGTCTTCAGCCATTAAAATTGTAATAGGTGACCCTTGCTTCATCATATCTTTCCTCCTTTTTGCTTAACAGGCAGGCCAACAATAAACATCGCTCCCTGACCCACACTGCTTTTTGCTGTAATGGTTCCGCCATGACGCTCAACAATCTTGCGGCAGACAGCAAGGCCTATGCCTGTCCCTTCATATTCGCTGCGGCTGTGCAGCCTCTGAAAGACGCCAAAGATGCGGTCAAGATATTTCTCGTCAAAACCGATGCCATTGTCTTCCACAATAATCTGGCAGAATTCATTATTAGAAAGAGCCTTGTCAGCCATGCCTTTCAAAAGACTGCTGTATACCTTTACCAGAGGGGGTTCATTCTTCTTATGAAATTTCAGCGCATTGCTGAGAAGGTTTTGAAACAACTGGCGCATCTGCAGCGGGTCAGCATCAATTACAGGAAGGGTGTCTGCTTCAATGCAGCCATGCGTCTGCTCTAAACGAACTTCCAGATCTGAAATTACATCCTGAACCACTTTTTTAAGGTCAACAGAAACAAAGAGCTGCGCACTGGTGGTAACGCGGGAGAAGGTCAGCAGGCCATTAATCAGCCCCTCCATCCGTTCTGCTGCATTCTGCATACGCTCAAGGTAATCGCGGTTTTGGGCGTCAAGCGCATTGCTGATTTTGGCTTTAAGCCTCTCGCCGAATGCCTTGATTTTTCGCAGAGGCTCCTGCAAATCGTGCGATGCTATATATGCAAACTGCTCAAGCTCCTTATTGCTCCTCTGCAATTCATTGGAAAATTTCTGCAGCCGCTCATTTGCGCTCTTAATCTCTGTAATGTCCTGTGCAACACATACAATACCCTGAGGCATGCCATTATTATCACTCAAAATTGCTGCAGAAAAAAGAACTGGTATTTTTCTCCTGTTCTTTGCAACATAAATCTTTTCCGTGTCTCTAATAGAATCTATTTTTATTAAATTATTTAAGTCATACTCTTTGAATAATCTTTCTTCTGCAGTGAAAATCATATTAACAGGCTTTCCTACCAACTCTTCTTCCCTGTAACCAAGGAGTTTAAGGGCAGATCTGTTGGCTGTTTTAATAGCGCCGTCAAGGCTTGCAACTATAAGCGTTTCAGCCATACTTCTAACAATGTTATCCACATAATCCCTTGAAACAGTAGTCTCCTGAAGGCTCTTTGACATCTTATTGAAACTATCAGTCAGCTCTCCTATTTCATCTCTGGATTTTATTTTCAGCTCTATCCCAAGATTCCCTCTGCCAACCTCTGCTGCTGCATCCCGCAGTTGTATTATTGGCTTCACAACAGAGTTGGCAAAAAACAATACAATAAAGATTGAAAAGATAATAATCGGCAAGGAAACAGCAATAACCCTGTCCCTTAATTCAACAGCAGGGGCAAAGGCCTTTGCCGTTGGAATGTGCATAATCAAAGTCCAGCCATTTCCCTTAAAGTCCTGATAGCCCTCTTCGTTGGCAAAAACTGTAATATTCTCCTCTTTAAGCCCCATATGGTGCGAATATCTTCTTATGCTCCCAACTTTTTTATTCATCATAGACTTTTCTATAGTTTCCCATTCGTCAAAATTCTCCTTTAAAATCCCTTTTCTGTTATAGCCTGAAAAAAGCAGCAATCCATTTTTATCTACCAGATCCACACTGGTATCTTCTCCGTGAATGCCTGCGGCTTTGCCTGTTATGTCATATAACTTGCCAATAGGCATCCTCGCAACTACTACCCCGAATACATTTCCATTTTTATCCTTAACAGGAGATGCAAAATAAATAACAATAATCTTTAGATCCTCTGCTAATCTGATGTCAGATGCAATACTTACTCTTTTATTATCAATTGCATCTTTTGACCACTGTACTGCAGCATGTTGCCTGCCCAAATGCATCATGCTGGTATCTGCTATCCTTATCCTGTTTAGGTCAAAGAAGGATAGAGAGGCATAGGTCTTATATACATTGCGGTATTCTATTAATCTTTTGGTAAGCAGCTCAGGGGAAGATATTCTTGAGCTGATTATCGGGTCGCTCGCTATCAAACTTATGTTTGTAAATCTTTCATATAACATCCTGTCTATCGCATCAATTGTAATCTGTGCCATGCCCTCCAGTCTTCTCGTTATCTGCACTTCTAATGTTTTAGCATTTGATACATAGACAATATAGAAAATAGAAATGCCGAGGGCAAGGGTTATCCCAAGCATTAATAATGTGAGCTTTATCTTAAAACTTATCGGCTTTATTCGCAGCATTGTTGGTTAGACGCTAAAGTAATTATTACCTAACTAATTCATTAACAAATCTCGGCTCAATAACCTCGTCAATATTCGGCATCTTTGACAACTGCCCTCTCTTAAAATAAAAATCTGCAATGCCTTCACCAAAGCTGTGCAAAGATGCTGCGCCTTTCTTTCCCATTACTTCAACATTCTCTTTTAAATCAAGATGGCGGACATCATTAAACCCGCCCTCCATCTCCTCAACAGACATCTCCTCTGCCTTTGCCATAATCTTCATTGCCTCTTCCCTGTTTGAAAAAACAAATGCCTTTGCCTCCGCCAATGATTTAATTATCCGCTTTATATCATCAGGCCTCTCTTTGATTATCTTTGTATTAAACGCCAGAACATCTGATATAATGCCGGGGATGTCCCCTGCCTTTGCCAATCTCTTATAACCCTTTTTCAATGCCTGCGAGGTTACAGGCTCCCATGTGTGGCCTGCATCAATCTTCCTCTGCTCCAGAGCAGTCAATACATCAAGAGCAGGGATATTTTCAAACCGCACATCAGCCTCTTTTAATCCTGCCTTCTCTAATGTTTTAAGGACAAAGATATGTGAAAATGTATTCACCCCTTCAAAACTTACAACCCTGCTTTTAAGGCCTGCTATTGATTTCACATCTGCCCTTCCGATTATCACATCCCCTGCATCTGAATAGTCAGAGACATAAACCACCTTAGTTGTAATCCCCTCTGAATTAAACATGATAACATCTGCAAGCACATCAAAGAATCCGTCAACCTCTCCATTCTTATATAACTCTGCAGATTCAGTAATGTTCTTTTTTAGCATTAATTCAACATCAACATTATTCTTCTTAAAAAAACCCTTTTCCTTTGCAATAAAGGCATGGGCATAACCAGGCCAGACATTTATGCTTATCTTTATTGGCCTCTGCTCCTTCTTGGCACAGCCTGAAATCAGAATCATGATTAACAAAATTACACATAAGAATTTTGCCTTTCTCATAATCTTCCTCCTCTTAGCTGCCTCAATCAATTATGCTTCATCATATTTTGTTTTTTCTAATAATGATGACCCAGCTTCCAAAAACCTAATCTTAGAACCTAAAAAAACCTGAATCAATAAAGAGTAGAACTGCTTAGATATGAACTATGTTTAATGACATGATAACTTAGAGCCGCATTGGGATTTCTTGATAGTTAATTATACCAGATTTTCAAAAAAAGTGGGGTATAGATACAAAATTTGTATAACATAAGAAAAAATAATGAGAAAGCCCTGTTAAAGATCAGCTACTTTACTGTTGCAAACATTTTTTTATTAATGTAATATTTAGTAAATAAAATATCAATGGAGGGTGGATAAAATCCCAATACAGGAAAGGAGAATGTTATGAAAAGGTTGATTCAATTTACAGTAGTTATCGTTTCATTAACAACCCTCTTCGGCTGTTTTGTAACAACAGGGAAGTATCAGGACAAGGTGAGGGAGGCAGAGAATTATAAAAGTGAACTTGATAAGGCAAAAGCAGAGAACAGGTCATTAAACGACCAGATTGCATCATTAAAAGGCAGGATTGAATCCCTTGAGAATGACATTTCAAGGCTCAATGATTCAATGAAGGCGAGCAAGGATGCCCAGTCCAAGACCATTGCTGAATTGATGCAGAAGAACAGGGAGCTGCTAAATGCAAAAGGCGAGTTGTCAATGGAGATGGAAAGGCTTGCAAGGGAAAAAGAGGAGGTAGTTGCAAGGCTAAAATCTACTTATGACAACCTTGTTAAAGACCTGCAGCAGGAAATCAAACAGGGTGAGATAAAGATTACACAGATTAAAGACAAGCTCTCTGTTAATATGGTAGAAAAAATACTCTTTGACTCAGGCAAGGCAGAGATAAAACCAAAGGGAAAAGAGGTTCTCAAAAAGGTTGGAGACATATTGAAAAAGGTAACTGACAAACAGATAAGGATAGAGGGGCATACAGATAATGTGCCAATTGGCCCTGGCTTGCAGGCAAAGTATCCTACGAACTGGGAGCTTTCAACAGCAAGGGCAACAACAGTTGCAAGGTTCCTGCAGGATAAGGCAGAAATTGACCCAAAGCTTTTAGTTGCAGCAGGATATTCAGAATTCAGGCCGATTGCAGGCAATGATACTGACGAAGGCAAGGCTCAGAACAGAAGGATTGAGATAGT
>JACRON010000043.1 GCA_016214425.1 Nitrospirota bacterium | reverse complement strand
GGCATTATTGAAGATTATTGAAGGCACTATTGCCAGTGTTCCGCCTCAGGGCGGCAGAAAGCATCCGCATCAGGAGTTTGTTCAGGTAGATACTTCAAACATACTCTTTATATGCGGAGGCGCCTTTGTGGGGCTGGAGAACAACATTGAAAAGAGGATTAGCCAGAAGTCCATGGGCTTTGGCGCAGATATAAAGGCAAAGAAGGACAAAAGGATTGGCGAGCTTCTTTCATTGGTCCAGCCAGAGGACCTGTTGAAATACGGCCTTATACCGGAATTTATTGGAAGGCTTCCGGTTATAGCCACACTTGAGGATCTGGATGAAAAGGCCCTTGTGCGCATCTTGACTGAGCCGAAGAATGCAATCATAAAGCAGTATGAAAGGCTCTTTGCATTTGAAAAGGTGAGCCTGAGATTTACAGAGGACGCGCTTACTGCTATTGCAAGGAATGCCATTTCCAAAAAGACAGGGGCAAGGGGCTTAAGGGCGATACTTGAGGATGTAATGCTTGATTTAATGTATGAGGTTCCGTCTCAGAAGAATGTTAAGGACTGCATCATCAATGCTGATGTGATTAACAAAAAATCTGAACCAATTCTGATCTATGAAAAGGATGCAAAGTCCGCATAGAGGACTTGTTGCATTGTTCTTCAATAACAATAACAAAGGGACACTGATGCGGAAAATAGCTGCCCTATGTGTCCTTTTTATTTTTTTAATTCCTCTCGTCTCCTGTAAAAGTGATTTTGTTTCCAAAAAGGACGAGCTTGTTGCTGCATTTGAGAGCAGTCCGACAAACTTAGACCCACGTCTTGCAACAGATGCAAACTCTGCAAGGATAATCGGCCTTATCTTTAATTCCCTTCTTCGTTTTGACGAAAAACTTGAGCTTGTCCCTGACCTGTCAGAAAAATGGGAGAATCCGAATCCTGTTACCTATATCTTTCATCTCAAGAAAGGCGTTAAGTTTCACAATGGCAGAGAGCTTACAGCAGAGGATGTTAAATACACCTTTGAGAGCATATTAAACCCCTCCTTTTTATCACCCCACAGGAAGTCCTATGAAAAGATAAAAGCAATTACTGCTTTAGATAAATACACTGTTAAATTTCTCCTGTCAGAGCCTTATGCGCCTTTTCTGATAAATATGACAATGGGCATTGCGCCAAAGGATGAGGCTGAAAGACTTGGAAGGGACTTTGCAAATAAGCCTATTGGCACAGGCCCGTTTGTATTTGAAAAATGGATTGCTGATGAGAGGATTGAATTAAAAAGAAATACGGATTATTTTGAAGGCAAAGCAAAACTTTCAAGGCTCATCTTTAAAATAATTTCTGATGACACCATACGGCTTCTTGGCCTGAAAACAGGGGAGATAGATTTTATACAAAATGCCATCCCTCCTGACCTGATCTCATCGCTAAGTAAAGATAAAAATATTACTATTTTAACAGGCGATGGTGTTAATTATTCCTATCTTGGCTTTAATCTTACAGACACTGTTTTGAAAGATAAGAGGGTAAGAAAGGCAATTGCTTATGCAATAGACCGCAGCAGCATAATAAATAATCTCCTTGCAGGGCTTGCTGTTCCTGCAACAGGCGTCCTGCCGAAAAACAACTGGGCATACGAGGAAGATTTAATAAGATATGAGTATAATCCTGATAAGGCAAGAAGTCTCCTTGATGAGGCAGGGTTTGCTGACCCTGACGGCAGCGGCCCTAAAGAGAGATTCAGGCTTGTTTACAAGACAACAAATAATGATTTAAGAAAAATGATAGGAGAGGTTCTGCAAAAAAACCTGAAAGAGGTTGGCATAGGCCTTGACATCAGGACTTATGAGTGGGGGACATTTTATAATGATATAAAAACTGGAAACTTTCAGTTGTATTCATTAAGCTGGATTGGTATAGTTGAGCCTGATATTTATTACAGCATCTTTCACTCTGACATGATGCCGCCAAAGGGCAATAACAGGAATCGTTATAAGAATACAGAGATAGACAGGCTTGTTACAGAAGGGCAAAAGGTTTTGTCCTATAAAGACAGAAAAAAGATATACAGCAAGGTTCAGAAGATTGCTGCAGAGGAGCTTCCGTATATAAGCCTGTGGCATCCAAAGAATGTGGCTGCAATGAGAAGGAATGTTAAGGGGTTTGTCCTTTTCCCTGATGGTGATTTTTCGTCCTTTAAAAATATATATAAGGAATAGCTATTGGCAAGATATATTACAAAAAGACTGCTCCTCCTTTTCCCTGTTGTATTTGGCGTAGCAACACTCGTCTTTTTTCTTATACACATGATTCCGGGAGACCCTGTTGAGGTCATGCTCGGCGAGACAGCAATGCCCTCTGCAAAAGATGAATTGCGAAAGGCGCTCGGCCTTGATAAAGGACTTGTTGAGCAGTATCTGATATTTCTTAAAAATGCCGCAATAGGCGACCTCGGCCGTTCTCTTTATACAAGCAGACCTGTTTTAAGCGCAGTAATTGAGAGATACCCTGCAACACTTGAACTTACCATTACAGCATTGATTCTATCAATCCTCATCTCTATTCCAGCAGGGATAATCTCTGCTGTTAAGAAAAACTCCCTTATTGACAGGCTGGCAATGCTATCTGCCCTGTTTGGCGTATCAATCCCGAATTTCTGGTTAGGTCCCCTGCTTATTATCTTATTCTCTGTCCAACTTGGCCTGCTTCCGGTTGCAGGAAGGGAGAGCATCTATCATCTGATGCTTCCTGCATTAACGCTCGGCATGGGCATGGCTGCAATACTTTCACGAATGACAAGGGCGAGCATGCTTGAGGTATTAAACAAGGAATACATAACAGCAGCAAGGGCAAAGGGTCTTAGTAATTTTGCAGTTATAGTAAAGCACGGC
>JACRON010000024.1 GCA_016214425.1 Nitrospirota bacterium | reverse complement strand
TAATCCTCCGCCAACAAGGATAACCAAAAGAAGCGCTCCCATTATCATATAACCTGTGCTTGACTGTTTAGTGATTTCCTTTTGCTTGGCAGGTTTTGCCAATTCAGGCTTCTTTGGCTCTGCCTTTTTTTCTGCAGCAGGGGCATTGCCCATTGTGCTCATGCTTAATGTGTCTTCAACCTCTGCCTCAGGCTTTGCTGTCTTCAATTCTTTCGGCTGCTCAAGGCTCTTATAATTTCGCAGATCCTTTGCAAATTCCTCCATGCTCTGGTATCTCTTTTCCATCTCCTTAGACATGGACTTGCTTACTATGTAATCTAAGGATGAAGGAAGCTGAAGTCTCAGACTCCTCGGCGGTGTAGGGTGTTCATGAAGTATCCTGTAGATTACTGTTGTAATGCTCTCCCCGGGAAACGCCTTTTCACCTGTGAGAAGCTCATATAATATTACACCCATGGAGAATATATCTGTCCTGTTATCAACCTTAGCGCCCATCACCTGCTCAGGAGACATATAATTCGGCGTGCCCATTATCTTTCCAACCTGAGTCATGTCAGATGATGCAATCCTTGCAATGCCGAAGTCCATCACCTTCACATATCTCTTATCAACAATCATGATATTCGCAGGCTTTATATCCCTGTGTATTATCCCGTTTTTATGCGCATATCCAATTGCATCGCACACCTGAAGCATTAAGTCTATTGTTTTGTCCACATCAGGAAGGTGTTTTGAGTCTATTATTTTGTCCAGAGTGTCGCCTTCTACATACTCCATTACAATATAGAAGAGGCCGCCTTCACCGCCAACATCATAGATTGTAACAATTCCAGGGTGAGAAAGCCTTCCTGCAACCTGTGCCTCACGCCTGAACCGCTTCTTTACCTCTTCTGCATCCTTTGCAAAAAGGCTGCTGTCTTCCCTTATTGTCTTTATGGCTACAACGCGGTCAATTGCAGGATCCTTTGCCTTATATACAAGTCCCATTGCACCCTGGCCAATAGTCTTGATAATCTCGTATCTACCAATCTTTTCATGCATGTGAACCAATACCCTCCGCAAAGATGCACATGTCATGCTGAACCCTGTGCTAAACTTGTTTCAGTATCGTTTCAGCATCTCTTTAGGCCATGAACTAAGTTCAGGATGACATAAGGCTTTATTAGTTTTTATCTGTAATTCACAATTGCTGCCTTTCTTATAGGAGATAAGAATTCTTGGTTTTTTAACAGGATCTGCAAGAACACCTCAACCACCTGCGGGTCAAACTGCACGCCTGCATTACTCTTCAGCTCTTCAAGGGCAGCAGACATATCCATTGCTTTTCTGTAATGCCTGTCCGTTGTCATGGCATCATAGGCATCCACTACTGATAATATCCTTGCAATGAGTGGAATTGTCTCTCCTGAGAGGCCATCGGGATAGCCGCAACCATTGAAATATTCATGATGATGGCGAATAGCAGGAATTATATTTTCAAACTGTCTGATTGAACTCAATATCTTTGCCCCATGAATGGGATGCTCCCTCATTATCTTTATATCATCATCTGTAAAGATATCCACTTTTTCTAAGATAGCATCAGATATACATATCTTTCCTATATCATGAAGGAGCGAACAGATTCTCACATTCTCCAGAAACTCAGCTGAATTATCAAAGTAACTTGCAATTGAAAGCGCGTAATTCGTCACCCTTTCAGAATGACCTGCTGTCCATGGCGATTTTCCGTCAAGGACAGTTGCAAGGGATTTTATGGTGCAGTTGAACATCTCCTGAAGGTTCCTATTTGCCAGTTTAAGCTGATTTGTCTTATCAAGGATAGAGTCTGCCATATTGTTGAATGTATGCGCCAGCTCGCCGATTTCATCATCCCTGTTTATAGATATCTTGCTGCTTAAATAACCCCTGCCAAACTCCTCTGCCTTCTTTTTTAGCTCTTTTAATGGGGATGTCAGCCTCCATCCAATATAGATGCTTAGAAATACAGCAAAGAATAGGGAAATTGCAATCAGTGCTAACAGCCTGCTTTTTAAATTATAAAATTGCGCATACGCCTCTATTGCAGGCTGCTCCGCTATTATCCCCCAGCCATTCCTTTTACTTACAGCATATGTCCCTATTACCTCCATGCCGTTTTCGTTTTTGTAGGGTGAGGTATTATTGCCCTCCCATTTATTTATAAAGCGGACAACCTGAGGACTTGTTTTAAAATTAGCGTCTTTTATAACAACACTCCAGTCAGGATGCGCAATAACCTTTCCGTTTTCATCAACAACAAAGATATAACCCTTTTCACCAAGGTGAATGCCTGTAATGGAATGCCAGAAGCCTTTCAGGGGCTCTCCAAAATCTGTATTATGTATCTTGCTGAAATGGATATTCTCCTTAACCAACACCTTTAATGGAAGTGAAGCCCTCTTTTTATTTGCTTCTAACCTGCTCACAAATCTTTCCCTTGATGCCCTTGAAATTTCCACTCCACCCCTGTCAAGCACCGTTATCTCTTTTATATAAGACGGAAGTTTTATTAAATAAGGCAAAAGGTCTCCTCTCCTTTTTTCCAGAATAGAGCCGATTTCATAGCTTGCTGCCGCTGTATAAAGATTTTCTTCTATTGTCTTAAAAAAGACATCCACTGATTGGGCTGCATTCTCAGCTACATATTGATTATGGTCATGTATCTCTGATTTAATATGTTCTATGGAAGAGGAAAAAATCAGGAGGGCAAATATGAAGGTGAGCAAAGATATAGAAAGACCAAAGGCTATATTTCTGTTGGTTATGCTCTTAAAATGAAAATGCTTCATTTTATAACCCTTGTTGCCATTGAAAGGACATTTTCAGGAATCTTGATATCTATGGCATTTGCTGTTTTTAGGTTTATAATGAAGTCGTATTTATCAGGCGCCTCAACAGGAATGGTGCCAGGCTTTACACCTGTCAAATAGTTTGCAAGTGCGCCTTCTTCAACTATTTCTGAATCAGTTGTGAAGTAAGGAACCTTCTCTTTTTTTGCCTTGTCTATAAGGAGTTTATTATTTGCAACAAGGAGGGCATTAACAACATGAAGGATGCCGTCAGCTTCTCCATTCTTTATATTTGAAATCACCTTTGCCAGCTCATCCTGATTGCCTGCCCTTTTTTCAACATAGCTTATTCCCATTTTCTTGCAGACATTTCTTGCATGCTCTGCTGCCTTTACAGAGACATCAATATTCGGGTCGTAAATCCACATCACCTTTTTAAGATTAGGAACAATCCTCTTAAACATCTCAAGCCTTTTTTCAGTAAGTTCTATCGCAAGATTTGAGATGCCTGTCATATTTCCGCCAGGCTCTTTAATACTCTTTACAAATTTAGAACCAACAGGGTCAGCCACTACGGAAAAAACCACAGGGATCGGCTTATCATCGGTATATCGCTGCACCTCTTTTGTTACAGGTGTAGTGACGGCATAGATAACATTTACCTTTTTTTCCATTACCTCTTTCACTGCATTGGCAATCTTCTCCTTTGAACCGCTGGTATTGACTACTTCATATACAACATTTTTGCCGTCCTTATATCCTAAATTCCGCATGCCTGCCTTAAACCCTTCCACAGTCTGGCTAAAAGACTTGCCGCCCATATAAACTATGCCGACTTTATACTTCTTCTTTTTTGCGCTTTCTAATTCTTCTGTAGGATAACCTAAGGTAGATAAGATAAGAAGATAAACAAAGATTAGAGGTATTCTTTTGATTATAAATCTAAACATAGAGTGCGTCGCCCCCCAATATAAAGTGGTATTACTCCCCTCACCCCCCAATATCTTGGTAGGAGTAGTATCTGCAAAGACCTTAATAAGGATACCATAAAAGCCTTATTAAAACAAGGCATACTGTCATTAGAATACTATTAATACTATTTTAATATTTTAATACCTCGCTTATAG
>JACRON010000023.1 GCA_016214425.1 Nitrospirota bacterium | reverse complement strand
TCTATTTTGTCTATCCCCTTTGCTGAAAGGCTGAAACCATCTTCAGTATCAGAGCCGCTCTCTTTCCACATCTTTACAACAAACCTTGTTTTTTTCATATTTAAATCAGAAAGCTCTGCCTCTACCTTTTTTTCAATATCCTTTGCGACTTTTTCCCTCTTTTTTGAAAGCTCCATTGCCAAAACAGAAACATCTTTTCTTTCTTTATCAATTCCAGCCTTTATATTCCCAATGTCTTCATCCAGTTTCTCCATTGCCTGAAGCCTTTTCTTTGCCTCTTCAAGACTCAGGAGTATATCCTCTATTGTGCTGCCATACTTCTTTTTTAAACGGTTTATCAGGTCAAGCCTGTCATCTATCCTTGCAAACTCATCAGCGTCAAACTCTATCTTCTCTTTGTAGCCCCTTAAAAAATCAGCAGCCTCTTCCAGTTGAAAAATAGCTGACTCACAAAGCTTGGCAGTCTCCTCTGCCCTGTTGTCAAGTTTGCTTATTTCTTTAACTGCATTTAATATCTTAGATAATTCTTTCATTACAGATGCATCGCCTTCATAAAGTCCTTCGTATGCACTGTTAGAGAGTGAGGCGAGTTTTCCAGCATTTGCTGCAACTGATTTTTTGGATAAAAGCTGCTCATCCTCTTTGGATTTTAGAACCGCCTCTTCTATTTCTTTTATCTGATACCGCAGAAATTCCTCTTCCTTTATCCTGTCCTTTTCCCTGTTTTCTAATTCAGATAGTTTTTCCTTTAATGCCTTCAACTTATTATAATGCCCCTCAACACCTTTTCTTAGTTCATAAAGCGCGCTGCTTCCAGCACTGCCAAAGGCATCCAGCATATCAATATGTTTATCTGTTTTTAAGAGAGACTGATGCTCATGCTGGCCGTGGATATCAACAAGCTCATCGCCTATTGCTGATAACGTTGAAAGATTTGATAGGCTGTTATTTATGTAGATGCGGTTCTTTCCTGTGCGGGAGACAATTCTCTTTATAATAATCTGGTTTTCATCATTCTCAATCCCACAACCGCTCATTAAACCTGCCATTGCCTTATTCCCCTCAATATCAAAACCTGCCTCTACAACTGCCTCGTCAGCGCCTGTTCTTATAAGCTCTGCTGAAGCCCTGCCTCCGAGCACAAGCTCAAGTGCATCAACAATAATTGACTTTCCAGCGCCTGTCTCGCCTGTCAGAACATTGAGCCCATTTGAAAAATCTATCTCCAGTTTATCAATAATGGCAAGATTCTGAATCCTCAATTCCTGAAGCATAGCATTAAGCCCTCATACAAACGCCTTACTGTCATTCCTGCGTGTATTTAGCAGGAATCCAGTCTTATGCTCTGTCGCTTTGCTCCATACGACATTCGTAGTGGATTCCCGCTCAAAAACGCTGCGGGAATGACATATACAGCTAAGACATTTTTTTATTACCCTTGTATTAATTCTTCTCTGCTAGCCCTTCTATATATCTCTCTGCTGCAAAGGCTGCTGTTGCGCCGTCTCCTACTGCAGTTGAAACCTGTTTTAGCAACTTTGCCCTTATATCCCCTGCTGCAAAGATGCCAGGGACAGATGTAGCCATATTGTCATCTGTAATTATGTAGCCCTTTTCATTTAGCTTGATATTACTCGGCAGGAATTCTGCATGGGGTCTTGTGCCTACATATATAAATATACCGTCAACATTGAGTAGGGTTTTTTCCTGCGTCTTCACATTCTTTAGCAAAACACCCCTTATAAAATCATCTCCCTCTATCTTTTCAACAACAGAGTCCCACACCATCTTTACCTTTGAATTTGCAAAGAGCCTCTCCTGAAGAATCTTTGTTGCCCGAAGCTCATTTCTCCTGTGAATAACATATACCTCGCTTGCAAACTTTGTAAGAAAGAGCGCCTCTTCAATAGCAGAATCCCCACCGCCGACAACTGCTATCTTTAGGTTTCTAAAGAATGCCCCATCGCAGGTTGCGCAATAAGAGACACCCCTGCCCCTGTATTTATCCTCGCCTTCTACTTCAAGTTTTGCAGGCTCTGCGCCTGATGCTACAATAATTGCCTTGCAAGTATATTGATTGCCGTCCTCAAACCTTACGGCCTTTGAGCTGCCTTTATCCTCTACTGAAACTACCCTGCCTGATATAATCTCCAAGCCGAATCTCTTTGCCTGCAGCTCCATGCGCTTGACAAGCTCTGGGCCTGAAATGCCTTGTTCAAAACCAGGATAATTCTCTACTTTATCTGTAGTAACTATCTGCCCGCCGATAAGCGCCCTTTCAATCAAGAGTGTGAAAAGCCGCGCCCTTGATGCATAAAGCCCTGCAGTAAGTCCTGCAGGGCCGCCGCCTATTATGATTATGTCATATTCTTTTTTCATGAAGTTTTAGTTTCTGAAACATTTTACAGGAGGGAATCTAACTTTGCCTTAAGCTGGCTCTTGGAGGCAGCGCCAACGACCTGATCAACAATCTTTCCGCCTTTAAAAAACATCAGGGTAGCTCCTCAACAACAGGCGCAACCATCTGGCACGGCCCGCACCATACAGCCCAGAAGTCAACCAAAACCAGCTTATCTGCCTGTAAAACCTCCTTATCCCAACTGCTTGCCTCAACCTTTAATGCATTGCCCATTTATAACTCCTCCTTGAAAAAAAGTATTAATGCTTGATTACACAGATTAACCCCTCCTCACTCCTCCCCTTAATTAAGGGGAGGAAGGGTGGGGTTAACCTGCATAATCTTTTTTATATATTACTCCAAATGAATTAAGTCTACAATAATTAAGCACACCTTGTCAAACAAAATTCAAGCAGAGCGGCTCTTTAGGACCTCAAAAATAATTATCCCTGCTGCCACTGAGGCATTGAGGGAATTAACCTTGCCTTTCTGCGGAATGGAGACAACAAAATCGCAGTTCTTAATTACCAGTGGCTTGACGCCTTCGCCTTCGCTGCCGATTACAATTGCAAGGGGCATCTTATAGTCCATCTCGTAATACCTTTTTTCTCCCTTCATA
>JACRON010000148.1 GCA_016214425.1 Nitrospirota bacterium | reverse complement strand
CCTTTGCCCTTAAACCTGTTGCCTTTTCAAGCAGCGAGATAAATGCCTTGTTGAGGCTCAGCCCTTTTGCCTTGGCCTCTTTCTTTATTATCTTTTCAATCTCATCAGGGATGCCCCTTATTGTAATCTGCTTCAAATCTACTCACCTCCATAATGACTCATAAATGAGTCATTATGAGTCTATTATTGCATCATCAAAGATTGATGTCAAGGGCTATTTGTTATAAATAATCCTCTCTTACTGGATACCACGCATCCACTGCTTTTGCAGGTTTATCAAGAACCCTTGCGCTGTGTTCCTGATTGGACCGAATCACAACCCCATCGTCCTTTTTCAAGAGCCGTGTTTCTCCTTCAACTGTAAATTCCATCTCGCCTTCGATTATATATGTTATCTGCTCATGGGGATGCTTGTGTGATGGAATTACGGCATCTGGCTCAAATTCAAAGAAGGTCATCATGGTTTTATCGCCAGAGACAGCCCTGAGAGTAATACCTTCAAGGACTTGCTTTGCTTTTAAATCTGATTCTTTAAAGAAGTTCATGGTTCGTCCTCCCGTCCTTCAATAAGTCTTTCAATGTTCATGGAGCTTCGCTATATCGCAATAAGGGCACTGGTATCAAATATTATACCCATTAGTCTTTCTCAGGCATTAATGGCTGATGTTTTATAATTGCTTTCAAGTCCTTTTCAAATCTTTCAGCTTCATCGCCAAGTCGTGGAAGTTTTTTCAGCAATTCCTTCAACTCGCCAAGCGTTTTTTCTTTTATCGGCTTCTCAACAGGAGTTATAGAGGCCACGGGCTTGCCGCCTCTTAAAATTATGAAATGATTCCCCTTGTATTTTATGGAATTCAAAACATCTGAAAATTTTCTGACAACATCCGTTGCACTAATGGTTTTAGCCATTAAACCTCGATTTTATGTAAAATATGATAATCATTTTTTATAATTTTATAAGCTTGTTGTCAAATAAACCTTCTAAAGACTTATCTTCAGCATCTGATTCGCTCCTTTTTGAAACTCAAAGGGCGCTTTGACTATTTCAGATTTTACACCAGCGAAATCAAGAAATGATAATATTTCATCTAAATACGGATAAGGCTTTGCATCAAGGCCGACAAGGGGGAATATACGAACCTCACCTGAACATACTCTTACAAGCTCTTTCATACATGCCTTATGAAAATCCAAATCAAGCCTGTCGCCATACAAAAAAAGAAAATTACCTGATAAAACAAGAGAAAAACTTTTATCAGGAAAAGGCAAGTGCGGAAGTTCACCATGAATATATCTTTTCTCTTTAAACCCGGCTGGGAAGTCCTCAGAGAACA
Source organism: Nitrospirota bacterium (assembly GCA_016214425.1). Taxonomy (GTDB): domain Bacteria; phylum Nitrospirota; class CAKKRA01; order 9FT-COMBO-42-15; family 9FT-COMBO-42-15; genus 9FT-COMBO-42-15. The sequence goes on along the minus strand of JACRON010000148.1, from coordinate 8,355 downwards.
GTTTTAATGCCTTTTTTCTTAATGCTATGACATCTTCCTTATTCCTGTAATAATCCCAGACATAAAGATGCTCTGCCTCATCAAACTTTTCAAAGACATGCTGAATGTCTTTTTTGCTTTTTTCTATGAGTTCATTAACACTATGATTATACATAATATCACATGCAGTAACATCAAGGCCTAATTGATGCGCCTCTGCCGCAAAGGAGGAAGCGCCTGCAGGGCAGTCCAATATACGGCCTCGTTTCAAAACAGACCCGTCAAGGTCAAACATGCTCAGGTATTCGGTATAGGTTCTGCCGAAAAATGCAATGCGGTCTATGTCTAAACCCGAATTGTGCATAATTCGCTGAGATGTCATATTGTTTATTCAAGGATTATCGGCAAGAGCACTTTATCTTTTAATGCCCTTAGCGCAATATCCATCTGATGCTCTTTACCAAGGTCTTCCTTGCCCACCATCTCCTCAATATCTATCCTGACAATGCCTGTTATTTGCAATTTTTCCTTAAGATAATCGCCATACTTTCCTCCTGGCTGATATTTTTCCATGAGGCATTTCAGTCCAAAAAGCTTTTCATCCCTGTCTTCAATAATATGAGCCCTGCCTTTAATAATCACGCTTCTATAGAGATAGTCAGCCTCACATGGCTGGTTCTTTGCCTTCAGATATGCTATTGGCAAATCCACCTCAAAGCAGACACGGTTGTCTCTTTTGATGTCCTCTATTTTCTCCCCTTCTTTTGCGGTGTGAAAATATATCTTTCCTAAAAATCCCCCCTCACCCCCCTTTGCTAAAGGGGGAATGGAGGGATTACTTCCATCACAATAGGCAAAGTTCAATGGCTTCACCATTGGATAGCCATCTTTACCAATAGTTCCAAGGCATCCTACATGGCATCTGTTAAAGATATCAATAATAACAGCTTTATCCTTTATCTCCTTTTTAAAGCGACGCATTATTTTAGCTCCTTTATCCACCTCACCTTTTCTTCACTCGTGTTCCTTCTTTAATAGAATCATCCGGATGCATAATAACCTCCTCGCCTTCAGCAAGGCCTGAGAGTATTTCTGCTGTAAGGCCGTTTCTGCGGCCGATTTCTACCTGTTGCTGCTGCGCCTTTTTGTTCTTTATAACAAATACTGCCCATGCATCTCCCTTGCGAAAGAGCGCGCTTGCTGGAATCTGCAAGACATCCTTGCCCTCCCAGATAACAAAGCTCGCCTCTAATATCTCTATGCCTATCAATTCACCTCTTTCATTCATCTCAGCCGTAATATTTGGGCTTAACTCAATACTGTTGCCTTCTTTTTCGGTCAAATGAGATATTTTAATGGCACAACTCCATTTAATACGGTGGTGGCAGCTTCCATGTCCCATGTGATGAACCAATATAGACTGTTCCATCATGCGGGCTTACTGAAACAGACCAGATTGTAATATCTCCGAGGTTATAACTGATATTCTGCCATGTCTTTCCATAATCAGTGGAGCGAAAAATTCCGTTTGAATGTCCTTTGCCCGGAGCCCATCTTCCTGTATAGACAACCTCTGGATGCATCGGGTCTACTGCTACACATTTAAAGGATATCAACCCGAAGTAATCTTTGCTCAATCCGCTCTCTTCATCCTTCTTTATCCACCTTTTGCCATCAAAAATATAAAAACCGGCATTTGATGCAATATATATGCGATCTGGATTCAGAGGGTCTACATCTATTTCATTTATAGCCTTCATTTCAATAGGCAACTCAGGGTAGGGAGTTTTCCATGTTTCACCCTGGTCGTTTGAGCGTTTAATAATAGATTTATTTTTTCCGATTTCACTTATAGAATAAACAATGTTGCCATTGCCTCTGAATACTGCATAAATCTTTTCTGAAAGTTTTTTCCATGTAATACCATTGTCCTTACTTATAAGCCCCTGAGCATAAATGATATCTGGTTTTTGCGGATGAAAGACAATAAGCTTATAATTATCTTCTGTACCTGGAATAACCTTCCACTTTTTCCCTCCATCATTGCTGAATGCCAATGTCTGTTTTCCCCACTCTCCAATGGCAGTGACAATAATGTCGGAACCTGGGGAGGCTGCGCCGACTGGTGTTGTTTTTGCTCCTAATCTTGGAATATCAAGCATTTGAAATGTTTCTCCTCCATCCACAGTCAAGGCTGGACCAAAATCTATCAAAAAGAAGATCATCTTCTTAGAGTTTTTAGAAAAAGTCAACGATGATTTTCCGATCCCCATTCTACCACCTCTATATCCGCTATTGGAGTAATTCCATGTCTTTCCTCCATCAGTCGTTTTTATTATACGATCAGCCCCGTTTGCACTTGTCAAAGCAACTTGACAATTCTTAGGGTGAATAGCTATTGGGGCACTAAAAAATCTTCCTTTAATAAGAGACCTTTCCTTAGCATCAAGAGTAAAAGGCTTATTCAATGTCTTGCCGCCATCGTTGCTCCATAAAGGATTTAAACCACCATGCCTATCCAAAGAAACATATATATATCTTGAATCTGAGCTACAAACTGAGACTTGATTGTAATCTATATCTTTTGCCAATTCTTTATTAATTTGGTAAAAGGTCTTGCCGCCATCATCTGAACGATAGACTCCGGCTTTCCTTGCGGCAGCATATATAACATTCGGATTGCTCTCGTCCAGTCCAATACTTGTAATTGGCAAATCAATTCTGGGAAGTCCTTTTGAATATAATTTTCCGATTCTATTACCCCCATCTTCTATAACATAGAATCCATCTTGAGTTGCTACAATAAGCCTTGAAGGGGCTTTAGGGTTAATCTTAACATCAAATATTCTGATACCCTTTAATCCGAGATACTTCCATGTTGTTCCGCCATCAGATGATTTTAATAAACCATCCATATGAGTGCCAGCGTATATAACCCTTGTTTGATTTTCATTGGATGAACCCTTGTCAAATGCGAAATGAATACCTTCTTTCCCCCGAAGATATGGTGTTTGTTTTACAAGTGTCCAATTTTCACCACCGTCTAATGTTCGATATATCCCATCAGCAGGTGAAATATTATCACGCTTTTCAGCATGAGAGCCTGCAACAAAAATAATGTTTTCATTCAATGGATCTACCGCTATTGAAATGCCTGCTCTTCCATACCTGAGAGGTATCCGAAACAATGTAAACGACATTTGGATTGCTGGGGGCATAAGCAATGCCAAAAACCATCTGCATCCCTTCACCGCCTGCTAAACCTTCCTGTTTCTGCTTTGCAGATGTTAATGGTATTGGCGTCCACCTATTATTGCTTGGAAAGGCATTTGTATCAAATATTAATAAAATTAAAGCTAAAATAAAAAAGCTAAAATACTTCATAAGACTCCAACTTCAAATTAATAATTCATGCAGCTTAAGTGAATTCAGCTTATGACACACAAGAACTGACCAAGAGCGAAGCAATAAGAGATAGAAGACCTGCGTAGAGTTCAAGGTCAATGCCGCGCAGGGCATGCACCTTCACCTCTCCCATCTCATAGACCTTTGTCAGGCCGCTTACTTTAAAGATAACATCTTCTTTTACTGAGGTTTGTTCTTTTCTTTTCATATAGCCGCTCGCCTGATTATCTCTACTTCACATTATTCTTCTCTCCCCAAATCCTCATGCTCTCAATGATTGCCCCAAGACTCTTTCCCCTTTTAGTCAGGGCATACTCAACCCTCGGCGGCACCTCTGGAAAAATCTTTCTTGCAACTATACCCTCTTTTTCCAGATTTAGTCCATTTTTGGAATTTTCACTTCCAAATATAATACAAAATCAGCGCCCTATCAAGTATAAAGCGCTTGACAATAAATATACTGTTCATGCCTGAATAAAATAGTTTTAATTAAGAACGAGATTCCATGATTGTGGATTATGCTGAGGATGGGGAAGTGGTTTATGGATAGGCAACAGATTTATATGTAAAATGTCCTAAGCGCCCAAAAACTTGTACTTCAAGGCACAACTCACTTGCTTCTTCATTAGTTTGTGAATCAAAAGGTTATTGATAGCCTTATTATGTTTTCTGGTCTTTTTGAAATCAGATCTTTTTGTGGCATCGCCAATTTCGCCAGGATCGTATCGGTCAGCCAAATGGTTCTGAAACTCATACACTTGGCTTAACAGTTTCCAGTAGTCCTTGCTATTTTTCTGAAATCCTTGGTTGGAGAGGCCGCCCGTGTCTATTGGGTCCTTGTGTTGAATAATTTTGCCTGAAATTTGTCCAAAGATCGCTCCAATGCCTCGTGCCCAATCAAAACTGTGTTTGTGAACATAGTCTTGATCATACAAAGAGCGGCAAGTCACAAGAAGCCCCTCTGGAATTATGGGTTGATAAAAATCGATTGCTGGAGAGATCAGGCTCTTCCGAATCAATGGATATTTAGCAAACCCTGCCCCCTTTGCCATAGTGATCGTGTTGGTACTTCTACTCACTTTATACGGAAACCCGAGGCGCGCGGAGAAGAGGAAGCTGTCGGACATGTTGAAGAAATAGAGATGGTTAATTCGCAGCATAAAACAAGATGGTTGATGTTGAAAGGTGGGGGTCTGGACACCAGAAAAATTGATCCCATCTGTGTCCCCATCCACGCGGTAAATGGCGACCATTCTATCAGATTTCCAAACCCGGTCAGCAATATAAAAACTGGGATCGATCCCAAAACAATTCTTGTTCAGATAGAGATATCCAAGCCAAAGACCGATGCGAACTTTATCCAGCCAGTTTAGAAGAATGCTGACTTGCTTTGTCTCTATAGGCTTGCTGCCAAGCAAGGCAACAACAACCTTTGTTGCGTCCGATTCTAAATATGCATGGTCAGAGTTGCACTTGGTGCAAGAAGGGAACTGGAACTGATTGAATGCAAACGTCATATTACCTATTTTCCCCTCCCCTACTACCATACCTAGTTGGATATTGCGCTTTGTGTTCCCAGTAAGCTTGATCAGCCATTTGGGAATCACATGCTCTTTATTTTTCTTGTTCGTAGGTTTCCCGCAGAAGATGCAGAATTTCGTCATTGGTTTGCGCCAACCCCACTCATCAGATAGGCCGAGCACTAACGAGTCTGTAGGAAAAGTCCAAAATCAAACACCGTCTCCCTTGCTTTGACCTTTTCTGCTTAACTCGCCCGTTTTAGTTTCCTTTCTGTACTACCATAGGAATAATAGGGTCACCCATTTTTTTTTCCGTGCAACATCTTTCCGCCTCCTTTAAGTGTGTTTGATAGTCTCATGGCTTTGCCAATACCGTTTGTCCTGTCTATAAATAGCCACTTTATCAGACTCGTCTGACCCGCCGAAGCGGAAAGGCATTTTCAGGGTACTGGCCGGGAGCATCCGGCAGTTCAGACTGAGTCACTTTAACGGACTCCATTAACCACAGATGCTCCCGCTGCCACTCTGATTATCTAATTACATTTTACATTAAAGAAGGCTCCTTGTGTCATTTCCTATTCTCCTATTTTTCTATTATAGACCCGCTTATCTCCTTTTTTTGTCATGTAATCAGCCGTTGGGGGTAGTTTAAAAATTAGAAACATCCTATTTTTTATTTTTGAAGATATTCCTCTGTAATATATTTATTAGTTACTGCTTTATCTCTTATCAGAATAAAGATATAGTTTTTGCCGAAAAGTATCTATAAATACTAAAGCACTTTTGTAAAGAGAATATATCTCTTCAGAAGTCTTTTCTAAATAAAAAGTCGTGAGGTTATTGTGAATTAATTTATTCCGTATACCTCCTAATTCTATAAATGCTTTAACAGACATAGTGAATTCATCGTTTGAATTAGTTTCACTATTTATATATTCTTTAAAATTTTTTCCAAAGAGACCGAAAAAAGCATTGCAGTTGGCGCTGTCCCATTGGAAATAGGTATGATATTGTCTTTCAATTGCTTTGTTTTTTAGAAATTCTACAAGTGCTTCAGCATTTTGAGACTGTTTTTTGGCAAAATCAATTAATGTGTCTTTAATAATTGATTCAAAATAGCTTGATACACATAGCACTAATACCTTACGGAATTGATCATCAATATTACTTAGCATAGATATTTCACCTTGTTTTTCAAGAAATTTAATCAATTCAGTATTGTCTTGGTATAATTTATCAATGATTGTGTGATCATTCATACAACTCTAACAATATCTTCCGCTCTTGAAAGACGGCCGCGCACATATTTTGTATTGGTAGTTTTGCCTGTTATGAAAGAGATAAACGCCTCATCCTTCTTTAATTTTTGAATCGACTCCTTATCTATATTCCCTGAGATCAATTGTTGCTTTGAATAAGATTTCTTACATGCTATGGTAAAAATTGACTCAAATACCATAACACTAAAACGATTAGACGAGCCGAAAAATAGCTCCTTATCTAAATCAGAACAACTATTGATAAAAGAAATAAAAAGTGATTCAAAATAGCTATTTGTTTGTTTATCATATTTTTGTACATCTTTTGCAAATCCATTCAGGAATTGCATCATGGAAGGCGCATATTCGTTCCCTTTAATTAGCATCGAAAACCCGCGAAGCAATATTTCAATATCTTTCATATGAAGATCTGGATCTGGCAGTCCTAAAAGTTTCCTCCATTCTTCGTTTGTATTAATACGGGAAAGCATATCAAAAAAATCTGAATGAGATATACTCATCCTTATTTCTTGAGGGCTTAAATTTATTCCACCAGAGTTCAAGCGGTTAAAAATTTCATATATCGCAGAGTCATTATCTTTTGGCAACAACTGTTTAATTATCACATTTCTGATTGGTCTCAAATCAAATGTACTTTTATATTCTCCTAAAGTAGAATAGTTCATTCCATTGAATCTGTTAGGCTTATCTGGTGAAGGCTCTGGCAAACGGAGATTGAATTTAGCAAAATGTTCATCATTATGAAGCATATCATCAGGAATTTTTCCATGCTTTTCAAAAATTTTACGCAATTCAGCCCGCTTCTCAAGCTTTGGAAATCTTTGCTTTATAAAGTAATAAATTGACATTAATCTCTGCTGCCCATCGATTACTAAAAAGTTATTTTTGCCTGCTTCATATAAAAACACCTGCGGCACAGGCAGTCCAATAATAAGTGATTCAATTAATTTGGATGCTCGTTTAATATCCCATACATAATTTCGCTGGAATCCTGGAATCTTGACTGTCCCAGATTCTATAAAATTAAAAATAGTCAATATATTAAAATCATTTGGGGAAGCCATTATCTCATAATCTATCGGATATTCTTCCGTCTCTTGGCCACTATCATCCTCACACCAATTATAATTTTGTAAATTCGGCTCTGTATCTCCCATATTTATCCTCCAATGTTTTTAGGAATAATTGAATAATGAATAATTGGGATGCTTCCCCTATCCCTTATTTTACAACCTACAACCTTTTTTCCGCCTTATTTTCTCACCCTTTTCCTCTATTGTCAAGGGCTGCAATTTGAATTGTTTTGAGGGAATTGTCCCGATTACACTGGGTTAGACACGGTTAAATGATTAGCTTGCCAATTGCAAGGCGTCTTGGGCTTTAAGCGGGAGCTTTACCATAATGAAATAAGATTCTGGATAAAGATAATCCTCTCCAGACTCATCAATGACTCTCAAATAGCCTTCCTTTACTGCATCTACATCAGGAAGAATTTGGTAGACCTTTCGCTTTTCCAGATCATCGCAGTCCTTGTTTTCAATGCAAAGCGCAAATATTTTTTCTGTTCTTTCTTCTGCCATAAGCTTAGTCCAATATATGTTTCATTTTTAATTTCTTTCTGCCTATACCATGGGCTTCATACCAGTGGAGTTCGGCGTTGCATATTCTTCCACCTTGAAGACGAACACTGGCAACACCCTTGAGCTTGCGCCATCGCCCAAAGCCGTACTGTTTATTAAGCCGCATAACATCTCTAATTTTTCCACCAACAGCAATAACTTCAACATTCCTAATCTCACCAATTATCTCAAAATGCATAGGAAACTCGCCCAGTTGAGGGTGTCATGCTCTATGGTTTATTCTATAATGGCATTGATAGGGTGTCAAGTTTTTTTCTAAATATGCCAAATATGCCTTGTTCACCTATAAGTATAAAGGAATTGCATACAGGCTGCAATACTTTTTCATTATTTCTTATTTTTTTCATGGCATGTTATGAGTTTTATAACGACTGAATTAACGAGCGGTTACTCGCCGTCCCGTTGAATGACTCGTGAGATGCTTCTTTGATTCAAATTTTAGGGGGTATTTTTCTGGATTTTCAAGATTGTCAATTTCCAAATCAATATCCAGTTCAGGCCAATATAAATGATAACCATGAAGTAATTTAA
>JACRON010000113.1 GCA_016214425.1 Nitrospirota bacterium | reverse complement strand
CCAGATAAACAACAAATACCCTGTTCGCTGTGGCAATAATCTCAGGCCTTGCAGAGCCGCCTTCTGCGTCTGTGGTTATCGTAACCTTTTTAAGCAGGCTTAATGATGGGGGGCTGCTATTATTCTGGGAGCCACTGTTGCTTCCCTCACTTCCTCCATTTCCACCACTTCCGCAACCTGACATCACATTAATAAGAAGACAAAATATTAAGATATATCTGTATCTGATTTCTTTGAGTTTCATTGCGCCTCCACAAACACAGGGTTTTCACCGAGTGTTTAAGATTTTTTTGTTCATTTTCACAATTTTTTAATCACTTATTTTCAATATAAATAACTGCTGTTTCGCAATTTCTGTTTATTTTCAATCAGGTTCTAACTTATCATGCCATTTCTGTAATCCTTCCCAGTAAGCTGAATTATCCAGATCGCACATATACACTTCAAAGTATTGGGCATTAAAGGTATCATATGCGTATTGGATCCCATCTGATGGGGTCGCCCCTCCAGAGGTCGCATCGGGGTTAGCAAACGGACAGATCCATCCCTGCAACATTTGGAATCCAATGGGAGTTTTGTCCTTTGAATTACATAATGGGGAAGCAAAATCACATTTTGGACTCCCTGAAACAACACCAGATACTATCTTAGCTGCTAAGTTTTCATTCCAGAACATAATTTTAGAACCAAACTCCGATATTATTTCTTGCGCAAGATAATCCCCAAGTTCTGGAGAAGCGATGTCATCCTTTTCTTTCCATGCTCCAAGGTAATGATTCTTGTCTGGCATATTATCTACAGCTATATGCAAGCTTTTTATTATCGCATCCCTAAATTTCTCTCTATCATATCCAGGCATATCTTTAAATTGAACTTCTCTTGACCTATACCCCTGATTTATGCCCGGGATACCCAGGGCTATATTTGCGACGGTTGGATGGTTTTTGAAAGCGACACCATCTATCTCGTGGTTTGCTAATGCCTTTGCAAACGCTTCAAACCTTTCAAGTTGATATGCATCCCACGGTACTGCCCTGGTAACAAATTCTCCCGTTTCATGGTCATTATAACTATAAGTAGTTACACCTGAATGAGACGCAATATAAACTGGTTCTCTACTTGCTGCATTAGTGATAAGAAAACTTAGCTTTTTTCCAGTGGGTGCGATTTCTTTAATAACAGCATCCATTCCCGAAAAGTCATATACTCCTTCAGACTTCTCAAAGTCTTTCCAACAACCAGCTCCTTGTTTTCTCATCACATAACCATCAAGAAAAGTATAATCCCTGAGGTCTTCAATAGTTTCGTAAAATGTATAAATACCATACTGACCATTACCTCCGCTTGTAGTTTTGGAGCTGCCAGAAGCAGATGTCCCGCCTCCACAGGCTGTAATTAAAGACATGAATAAAACTGCTACCATAAAACCATACCACTTTTTCATTGTTGCCCATCCTTTTTTTAGTATATTATTAGGCAATTATGCATTCTTATTTAACTCATTACTCATCAAGTATCACTCATCACAAGAGTCAGATTGTGGAGCCTATTTCGAGCCTGTCTTGTGATTGCTTCGGCTGACTTTGTCAGCCTCGCAATGACATTACATTCATTACATTTTTCTCTCCCTTGCCTCTGCAATGATTTTCCTTATATCCCTGTCGAATTCCTGTTGAAAGATTATGAACTTTGCCTGCTGTTCTATGGTCAGGATATTTTTTAGCTCTACCCATTCTTCCTCTTTAAGCTTTTGAAGCTCTTTGTGGCTTTTCTCAAGCCTTTCAAGCAGGCCCTTCAACTGTGTCTCCCGCTTCTCCTTTAGCAGTTGTCTTAGTTCTCTCATGCCCTCTCTCTGGGCATTTTCTACCTCGGCCCTCTTTTTATCAAATTTTTTGAGTAATGGAAAGAGCTTGGCAGAGCTCTTTTCATCAAGGTTAATGGCCTCTGTGAGCCTCCACATCCGTAGTGTTTCTATCCGCTCTCGTATCTTTTCCATCTGCTCCTTTGACGGCGGCCTGTCAAAATCCTCAGGCGGCTCAGCCATACTGTTCGCAGCAAGGCCAAGCAGCAGGATAATTGATAATAAAATTTTAAAAACCTCTCTTTTCATTTTAACCTCCTGTTTTTTGTTCTTTTTTTAAAGCCTCATAGAGGCCATCTATTTCATTTGAATTCAAGTTGGCGAATTCCCTAACATAGGAATACCCAATAAAATCCTCGTGAATATATCTTTCGTCAATTGCCAAGTCTTTGCTAATAATATCCCTTTCGCTTATATCACTATAATCCAAAACTGATACTGTAAAGGGGTCTTTGAAAAAGGGATCAAATTCCTTGAGCTTTCCATTTCTTGTAAATGTAAAAATTATAAGGGCAATAAATGCAGCAGCTATTGTAACAGGAATAGGCCTGAAGAATATTGACCTTAATGAAAAACGACTTTCACTTTCATCCTTGAGCGCGCCCTTTACCCGCTGTGGAAGGGTCTTGTAGAATAAATCTCCTGGGTCAGGGACATCAATCTGAACAAGTTCAGATAGAAATAATGCCTCCTTTTTGCACTCCTGACATCTCTTTAAGTGGGCTTTAATGCTTCTCCTTTCGTTTTCAGAGACAGAGCCTTTTACATACTCAGGAAGCATTTCTTTTATTTCATCATGCCTTGATTTCATAAACCCTCTCCTTTTAAAATCTCCCTTAATTTTTTTACAGCATTATGATAATGCGCTTTAACAGCGCCCTCTGAGCATCCCATTGCCTTTGCAGTTTCACTACAGCTTAGTTCTTCATAAACCCTGAGGACTATTGCGAGCCTCTGCCTTTCAGGGAGTTTATCCATTGCCTTTTTTATAAGACCTCTTTTCTCATCCTCAATAATCGTTGTTAAAGCGCCTTTATTATCTTCAGCCAATGATTCTTCAAGTTCTGTTATCTTGTGTTTATTTTGTCTTAAATGATTAATGCTTGTATTTATAGCAATCTGATACAGCCAAGTCTTAAATGAGGACTTTTTTTTAAAACCCTTGATGCCTTTTAATGCCTTAATAAATGTCTTCTGTGTCAAATCCTTTGCATCTTCAATATCTTTTGTCATCCTGTAGATAAGGGCATAAATCTGTTTCTGATATTTAATTAGAATCTCATCAAGTGCAGCCTCATCACCTGTAAGATATCTTTCTATCAGATTTATGTCTGCATCCATCTGCATACTTAGACAAGGGAATTAAAAAAAAGGTTTAATTGTTTAACAATTTTAAAAATGACTGTAAAAATAAATAAAAAAGGCACGCTATCTCCTCGCGTGCCTTTTGAAATATCAGCCTATTTTTAATATTTTTTATTATGCTGTTGCTGTTACATTTGCTGCCTGAGGCCCCTTTGGTCCCTGGACAATGTCAAATTCAACTGCCTGCCCCTCTTTTAAAGATTTATACCCCTCAGACTGAACTGCTGAATAATGCACAAAAACATCCTCACCGTTCTCCCTTTGAATAAAACCAAATCCCTTCTTGTCATTAAACCACTTAACCTTACCTGTACTTCTCACTGCATTCCTCCTTTTTTAAAACAACCTCGTTAAACAAAAAACCGCTGGAGACGCTTATATATCCTTTCCAGCGGTCAACCCTCAATAAATAGATTTTTTCTAAAAATAGGAAGCATATTATCTCTTAAAGATAGCAAAAACCCTAACATAACTATAATAACTTGTCAAGTATTTTATTGCTAAAGTAAGTAAGTCCTTGAAATTTCAACAAAATCTTGCTATTTTCTGCCCTTGTTTTTTAGTATCTTTCTCAATTCCTCAATCTCCTTTTCCATCTGTTCAAACCGCCTTGCAATCGGATCCGGCATATGAATGTGGTCCCGCCCCTAAAATCTTTGCGCCTGTGCCAATTACAACATTATTCCCGATTGTGGGATGCCTCTTACCGCGCTCCTTTCCTGTTCCGCCGAGCGTTACTCCCTGAAAGAGTGTTACATTATCGCCTATCTCTGATGTCTCGCCGATTACAACACCCATGCCGTGGTCTATGAAAAATCCCTTGCCGATTGTCGCACCAGGGTGTATCTCAATGCCAGTAAAAAACCTGCAGAGCTGGGACAAGAATCTTGGGATAAATGGCACCTTCTTCTTCCGTAACCAGTGTGAAACCCTGTGGCAGAGTATTGCATGAAGGCCTGCGTAAGTTAATATAACCTCAAGATAGCTTGTGGCAGCAGGGTCCCTTTCAAAGACCGCTCTAATGTCATCTCTTAATCTATCAAACATATAATGATTTTACCTCTGCTTTACTAACAGACTGTTGAAAAACTTTAAAATAGCCATAAGCGTCATTCCCGCATGTTTTTAGCGGGAATCCATTGTTTTTAAATTCAATAAATTCTGGATTCAAGCCGTCATCTTCTGCAAGATACAAACTGAATACGCTGCTATCCCCTCTCCCTTGCCAATAAACCCCATCTTCTCATTAGTAGTTGCCTTTATATTTATAGCGCCTTTTGAGATTTTTGCAGCATCTGAAATCTTATCAATCATCTTATCAACATAGGGTGCAAATTTAGGCGCCTCAGCAATTATAACAGAATCAATATTTACTATGCTGTAATCTTTCTCGCCAATAACCTTAATGGATCTCTTTAAAAGCTCAAGGCTTGATATATCCTTATATGCAGGGTCGGTATTTGGAAAGTGTCTGCCAATATCGCCTTCTCCTGCTGCGCCAAGCAGTGCATCGCATACAGAGTGGAGAAGGACATCAGCATCTGAATGGCCTGAAAGACCCTTATCAAAGGGTATCTCTATGCCGCCTATTATAAGCCTTCTATCTTTACTAAAGGAATGGACATCATAACCGATACCTGCTCTTATCATCCCTTTCCTCTGTTCTTATATATCATCTCTGCAAACAACATATCCTCTGGTGTAGTAATCTTTATATTATTGTAACTGTCCATTATAACCTTTATCTTATAACCGAGACGCTCTACCAATGATGCATCATCAGTTCCATAGTAGTCATTGATATATGCCTTGTTATACGCCTCATTTATAATCTTATACTTAAATGTCTGCGGTGTCTGGATAAGCCACAAATGCTGCCTCTTCATTGTTGCCTCAACAAACATATCGTTTGAGACCCTTTTAATAGTATCCTTTGCAGGGACACCTGCAGCAACGCCATCAAACCTTTTAGCAAATTCAATGGACTGTTTTATAACATCCCTGCTGACAAAAGGCCTTACTCCGTCATGGACAATAACAAAGGCAGTGTCATCAGGGACCAGTTTTAGGCCGTTATATACAGAATCCTGCCTTTCTTTGCCGCCGGCTATAACCTTTGTCACCTTGTGTATCTTATATTTTTCAACTATCTTGGCAAGGCAAAACTCTTCTTCGCCTCTCGGCACAATAATTATTATTTCATTGACCTCATCTACGCCTTCAAATACCTTTAATGTATGCGCAAGCACAGGCATATCGCCAAACATAAGAAACTGCTTCTGTCTATCCTTAGCCATCCTTTTTCCCATGCCTGCAGCAGGAATCAGGGCGACTACTTTGTCATTCTTCTTACTAACCATAATCCATTACCCTTTTGCATAATGCAGCTCTTCCCTGTCATTCTCCTCTTTTAACCTTGTAAATATCATCCTGCCGGCAGTTGTCTGCAGCACGCTTGTAACAATCACCTCAACAGTCCTGCCTATATGCCTCTTTGCCTCGTCAACAACTATCATTGTGCCGTCATCAAGATATGCAACACCCTGTCCCGGCTCTCTGCCCTCTTTTAGTATAAAAACCTTCATAATCTCGCCAGGCAGAACAATAGGCCTCAAGGCATTACAAAGCTCATTTATATTCAGCACTGTTACACCTTGCAATTCAGCAATCTTGTTAAGATTCAGGTCATTGGTTATAACCTTTGCCTTCATATCCTTTGCAAGGGCAACTAACTTTGAATCAACATCCTTGATATTTGGGAAATCTTCATCAACAATCTTGACATCTATATTTGCTATCTTCTGCATTTTGTGGAGGATATCAAGCCCCCTCCTCCCCCTTGCCCGTTTTAATGAATCAGAGGAATCTGCAATATGCTGAAGCTCAATAAGGATAAACCTTGGTATAACAAACACCCCTTCCATAAATCCTGTCTCGCACAAATCTGCAATCCTGCCGTCAATTATTACACTCGTATCAAGGATTTTATTTGCTGTGCTGTATGTAGCAGGGCCGCTGACTATGCCTTTTAAGTTTGTAAACTTGACCTCACTGCCTATCTTTATTCCCAGAACTATACCAAGATAGGTCATGATGCCTATCAAAAGGGATTTTACCAAAATGATTATACCCTGACTGTCATGAAAGATTGAGTTAAAGGGCGCTGAAATAAGATATGCCATGATTAATCCTATTATTCCGCCTATAACTGCGCTGCTGATATGCCTGACTGACACCCTCTTCAAGGCAATTTCAATCATAATGCCAATAGCGCCAGTTACAACACCAATCAAAGCGCCGTTAATTGAAAAACCTGCATTCCCTTCATATCTTGAATATGCAACAGAGCCTATTAAAACGCAAAGCAGAACAAAAATTACTCGTATAATATTAATAGCCATGAGTCCTTCTCCCATTTATTATTTATTAATACAACCGCAATAATTTATGTTAAATAAATCTCCCCTAACCCCTCTTTTCCAAAGAGGGGAACACACCCCTTTATCCCCTCTTAATAGAGGGGAAAGTTTCCCCCTTTGAAAAAGGGGGATTAAGGGGGATTTTAAAAATTAACATTACAAAATCATGTAACAGGACTTATTTCGTTCGTATTATTCCGATGTTATTGTTAAATACAATGTATTACCGCGCCTGTTTATTAATAATAATACTGCATCATCTTTTTTAATCTTTGAAACAACAGCCTTATAATCAGCGCTATTGTTTATCCTTTTCTTATTAATCTCCTGAATCACATCACCCCTTCGCAGGCCTGCATCTGCTGCTGCACTCCCAGGCTCAACATATGCCACTATCATCCCTTTTGTATTAGAGGGAAGCTCAAGCTGTCTTGTAATATCAGGTGTTATATTCTCAACCTTAATGCTTGTAAAAACATTTTTATAGCTATCGCCTTCATCCCTTTCAATGCCCTTGTTTAATTTTACAATATCCTTTGGAAGCTCCCCTATTGTAACATCTATCTCCTTCTCCTTTTTATCCCTGATTACCTTAATCTTAACCTTTGTGCCAACTGGTGTCTGGGCAATGGTATTTCTAAGATGCGCTGCATCTTCAATGGTCTTGCCATTTACACTGATAATCACATCACCGCGCTGCACACCCCCTTTCTCTGCAGGGCTGCCCTTTACAACATCATTTACTAAGGCGCCCCGCGCCTCTTTCAGTCCAAACTGGCTGGCAAGCTCTGCATTCAATTGCTGAATTGAGACGCCGAGCCATCCCCTGATTACCTTGCCTGATTTAATGAGGCTGTCCATTACTGCCTTTACCATATTAGAAGGCACTGCAAAACCAATTCCCTGATAACCGCCGCTCTGGCTGAAGATTGCAGCATTAATGCCAATCACTTCTCCCCTGATGTTTACAAGAGCGCCGCCTGAATTGCCGGGATTAATGGCTGCATCTGTCTGGATAAAATCTTCATACTCTGCAATGCCGACATTTGCCCTTCCAACAGCGCTTATTATGCCCATTGTAACAGTCTGATTAAGGCCAAAGGGGTTCCCTACAGCAATGGCAAACTCCCCAACCTGAAGCTTGTCAGAATCGCCCCATGCAATTGTTGGAAGATTATCGCCGTCAATCTTAATGACTGCTATATCTGTCTTTGGGTCTGCGCCAATCATCTTTGCCTTAAACTCCCTCTTATCAGACAGAAGCACCTTAATCTGCTCAGCCTTTTCTACAACATGGTTATTTGTAGCTATATATCCATCGGATGATACTATAACACCAGATGCAAGCCCAGGCCTCTTTCTTGGCTCATGCTATCTCAACAAATGCCTGGCCTGTCTGCGCAAGCTGCTCAGTTACCTTTTGGGGGACAGGCTGGCTGTCCCTTGCCTGGCCAAACGGAATCAATCCATAGTGCGCAGAAAGGACTAAACCAATCACCAAACCAACAAAAATAAGCAATATAGAATATAAAAGCCATTGTGTCCTATGAAACTTATGCATGAAGTCAGACCTCCAAAATTTCAAATAATCTATTATAAAATTATCATATTATATTATAATATCATCAATAAAGTAAATAATTTTATTTGACATTTCAGCATATATGACCATATAATCTTTATTATTAATTTTGTAGGGTCGAGGCAGCGGCCTTGACCCTACAAAATTATTTCAGAAAGGAGCAGAATCTAAATGAAAAGAATTGCAGTAGTTGCTTTTAGCCTTCTTGCAGTAATCCTTGTTTTAAATAATTCCTGTGAAAAGGAGAAAAAGAAGATGCAGACGCAGAAGAATGAGAGATTTGCAGTAATTGAAACTAATAAGGGGACAATCAAGTTTAAACTCTTTGAAAATGATGCGCCAATCACAGCAAAGAATTTTATAGACCTTGCAAATAAAGGCTTTTATAATAACCTTAAATTCCACAGGGTGGAGCCAGGGTTTGTAATACAGGGCGGGGACCCAAAGGGAGACGGCAGCGGAGGGTCTGAGAAAACAATTCCACTTGAGGTTACACCAGAGCTAAAGCACGACTCCGCAGGCGTTGTTGCAATGGCAAGGACGCCTGATCCAAACAGCGCCTCAAGCCAGTTCTATATTACCCTAAATGCAGCGCCATTCCTTGATATGCAGTATGCTGTTTTTGGAAAGGTTGTTGAAGGGCTTGATGTAGTAAAAAACATCCGTGTCGGAGATGTAATGAAGAAGGTAATAATAGCTGATAAATAACAGGCTGTTGAAAAAGTCATCAACAGCCTTGATTACACAGATTAGAAAAAATGATTACACTGGTATTTCAAGGAGTTTTAATCTGTGTAATCTAATCTTTTATCTGTGTAATCAGAGATTGTTAAGCTTTTCAACAATCTGATAATCACCAACAAAATCACTGATGGCACTTAAAAGGGCAGCTAAAATAAGAAAAGGCATTGCAGCATCTGACAAAAATTCCAAAAGAAAGAGGATGCTGAATGCCCTTGTCAAAAAGAACAGATTACTTACTACAATAAACAACATTGCAATAGCCATTGGAAGGCCTCTTCACTTTGAAGAGCTTTTGAATACAGCACAGGAGGAGATACTCAAGCTATTAAACCTCAAGAAGTCTATTATTTATCTTGTAAATAATAATAAATTGTGGGCATTAACATATCGCGGTCTTAGCGAGGAATTTGTCAGGCAGGTTAAAACAATAAATATTGGAGAGGGGCCTGCTGGCAAAGCAGTTAATTCAAGAAAGATCGTAATAATAGAGGATATCTACTCCACACCATGCGAAATAATTAATAGAACAAAGATTAATGGTGTAAAGGGCTGCATATTCATCCCTTTAAAATCCAAAGAAAGGGTTATGGGTGTATTAGCCCTCTGTCTTGAAAAACCGAGTCCTTTAATCAAGGAGATTAACCTCCTTGAATCAATCAGCAATCATCTGGGCACATTAATAGAAAATACGCTTTTATTTAAAGAAAAGGAGCAGGCATACGAAGATATCAAGGCGATACAGGATAGGCTTGTGCAGATGGAGACGCTCACTGCGATTGGCAAACTGACTGCTGGTTTGGCGCATGAGATTGCCACACCATTAAACATCATCTCTGGCAGGGCGGAATACCTTTTGTCAGAGCTCGGTGAGACTGACATACGGTCAGAAAATCTTAAGGTAATCATCTCGCAGATTGAGCGGATAACCGACCTGGTGAAGAGGCTCCTGACACTGGCAAGCGGTGAAAAGGCAAAGGTAGAAGACATCAGCATAAACCATGTTATCAGGGATATCCTCTCCTTTATGGAAAGAAAGATTATTAACAGCGGTATAAATATTGAAACCTTTCTTGCTGATAATCTCCCATTTGTTAAGATTAACCAGCACAGACTGCAGCAGGTATTTATTAATATTATCTCAAACTCCCTTGATGCTACGCAAAGAGGCGGGAAGATATCATTAAGGACCTATTTAATCAGGGAAGATGCCAAACCTGACATCATACCATCCCAGCATTGTTCTTTTATCTGCATAGAGATATCTGATACAGGATGCGGCATTGAGGAGAAATACCTTAATAAGATCTTTGACCCCTTCTTCACCACAAAAAAGTCAGGGGAGGGCACAGGCCTCGGCCTTGCAATTACAAAGAACATAATAGAAGAATACGGCGGCGATATTGAGGTCAAGAGCGCTGTAGGCAAAGGCGCAACATTTATTATAAGGCTGCCTGCAAAGGAATAATATGGAAAGCATACTTATAGTAGAAGATGACTTAGAGATGAATGAATTACTGAGGGATTATCTTCAAAAAAGGGGATACAGGGCAGAATCTGCCTCTAATGCCAGTGATGCAATAAAAAATGTAGAAGAGACCGACTATGACCTGATTATAAGCGATCTGATGATGAGGGATGTGAGCGGGCTTGAGCTTTTAGACGCTGTTAAAAAGATAAGGGATGATGCTGTAGTCATAATAATAACTGCCTTTGGAACAATTGAGACAGCAGTAGAGGCAATAAAGCGAGGGGCATACCATTATATTACAAAGCCGTTTAAGCTATCAGATATTGAAGTCATAATTAAAAAGGCTATTGAAGAAAAAAGGATAAAGAAGGAGAACCTCCTTTTAAGAGAGGTTGTTGAAAAAAGATATCAATTTGAAAATATTGTCGGAAAAAGCAAGACAATGCTGGAGGTCTTTGAGCTTATCAAACGTGTATCTGCAACAAACAGCAATGTTATTATATATGGTGAAAGCGGAACAGGAAAGGAGCTTGTAGCAAAGGCAATCCATTTCAACAGCCCGCGGAAAAAGATGCCCTTTATTGCAATAAACTGCAGCGCCATACCTGACGGCCTGCTTGAAAGCGAACTCTTTGGACACCTGAAAGGTTCTTTTACAGGCGCTCACATTACAAAGAAGGGGCTTTTTGAAGAGGCAAGCGGAGGGAGTATCTTCTTAGACGAGATTGGAGACATGAGCCCGAATCTCCAGGCAAAGCTGCTGCGGGTTATAGAAAATAAAGAGATACGGCCTGTTGGCGGAAATGAATTCAAAAAGGTTGATACACGAATCATTGCTGCCACACACAAAAACTTAGAAAGCGAGGTAAAAAAGAGGAGGTTCAGGGAAGACCTTTATTACAGGCTGAATGTAATACCAATCAAAATTCCGAGCCTTGCTGAACGAAAAGAGGATATCCCGCTTCTGACAGAGCATTTTCTGAAAAAATATTCTCAGGAGATGAATACAGGGATAAGGGGCATAAATAAAGAGGCATTGGATATATTAATAAAACACAACTGGACAGGAAATGTAAGAGAGCTTGAAAATATAATTGAAAGGTCAGTTGCCCTGTCAAGGCATTTCATCATCCAGCCGACAGACCTGCCTGATTATTTTCGGAAAAATGAGGCTAATATATTAAAGAACGCTGTAGATAAAAAGATGCGGTTGAATGAATTTGAAGATTTTTACATAAAAAGAATATTACAAGAGGTAAAGGGTGATAAGAACAAGGCAGCCGCTATTTTAGGGATAAACAAGAGGACACTTTACAGGAAGATAGGAAAATGGGCAATGTAGTAACAATGATACTTGCTGGAGGCGCTGGAACTCGGCTTGAGCCTTTAACAAAAGAGAGGGCAAAGCCAGCAGTCCCCTTTGGAGGCCGATACCGCATTATTGACTTTGTCTTGAGCAACTTTGTCAATTCGGGCTTCTTTAAGTTAAAGATATTAACCCAGGTAAAGGCCTCATCCCTCATAGAGCATATAGACCGTGCATGGCAGCTCTCCTCTGTAGTAGGACAGTATATTGACCCTGTGCCTGCACAGATGAGAAGGGGCACACACTGGTATCTTGGCACAGCAGATGCAGTGTATCAGAATCTGAATATCATCCATGATGAAGACCCTGACTATATCTGCATCTTTGGAGGCGACCATATCTATAAGATGGATGTCGGCCAGATGCTCCGTTATCATATACAGAAAAAGGCAGATGTAACAGTTGCGACTGTGCCTGTCCCTGTTTCTGAGGCATCTGCCTTTGGTGTAATTGATATTGAAAAGGACTGGAGAATCAAGGGATTTGAAGAAAAACCAAAAACCCCGATGCACATACCAGGAAGACCCAAGAGGGCGCTTGCCTCAATGGGAAATTATATCTTTAACCCGAAGGTATTGATGGAAGAGCTTGAAAAGGATGCAGCAGACAAAGACTCCTCTCATGATTTTGGCAAGAATATCCTGCCTGCTATGATTAACAAAAGAAACGCCTTTGCCTATAATTTTATGACTAATATAATACCAGGCATGTCCAAGCCTGAGCGGGGTTACTGGCGTGATGTGGGGACAATAGATTCGTATTGGACAGCAAATATGGAGCTGATAGCTGTTACCCCTGTATTTAATCTTTATAATTATAAATGGCCTATCAGGACATTTTATCCCCCCTACCCCCCTGCTAAATTCGTCTTTGCGGACAAGGAGCAGAGAATGGGTATCGCAACAGACTCCATGGTATGCGAGGGATGCATTATCAGCGGCGGGCATATAGATAAAAGCATACTTTCTCCGCGTGTAAGGGTCAACAGTTACTCTTTTATAACAGAATCTATCTTAATGGAAGATGTTGAAATAGGAAGATACGCAAAGATTGAGCGAGCGATTATTGACAAGGGCGTCAAAATTCCGCCTAATATGCGAATAGGCTATGATATTGAAGAGGACAAAAAGAGATTTTTTGTCTCGACGAATGGGATAGTAGTAATATCAAAAGGAACCGTCCTTGAGTAAACGGCTCAAAATAGCCTTTCTGTGGCACATGCATCAGCCCTATTATCTTGACCCTTTAACAAACAGGACATCAATGCCCTGGGTAAGGCTTCATGGAACAAAAAGCTACTATGACATGATAAGGGTGCTTGATGAATTCCCACAAATCAGGGTTACCTTTAATCTTGTGCCTTCTCTGCTAAAACAACTCTCTGCATATATAGATAATAATGTAAAAGACACATTTCTGGAGCATTCAATAAAGTTAGCGTCAGATTTAACAGACGCTGAAAAAAGATTTATCCTTACCAATTTTTTTATGATAAATTGGGAGACGATAATAGCGCCTAACAAAGGCTATCTGCGGCTCCTTGAAAAGAGGGGAAGGCATATATATTCGCATACAATAGACGATGCCTTAAAAGGCTTCCGTGACGACGATATCATGGATCTGCAGGTATGGTTCAATCTTGCATGGTTTGGTTTTAAGGCTGATGAGGAATACGAGGAAATCAGAGAGCTAAAGAAAAAGGGAAGAGGCTTTTCAGAGGATGAGAAAAAGAGGGTTATTGATATTCAGTTTGATGTATTAAGAAAAATAATCCCTGTTTATAAGGCAGCAGAGGAAAGGGGGCAGATTGAGATTAGCACATCGCCATTTTATCATCCCATCATGCCGCTGCTTTATAATACAGAAATTTCAAGGCGAAGCCTTCCTGATAATCCAATGCCGGAAAGATTCAGCAGCCATGAGGATGATGCTTCACAAATAAGATTGGCAATAGAGTATCATGAAAAGGTCTTTGGAAAGAGGCCGAACGGCATATGGCCGTCAGAGGGCTCTGTATGCCCTGAGATTATCCAGGTTCTTCACGACTCAGGCATCAAATGGACTGCAACAGATGAAGGGATACTCTTTAAGACAATAGGGAAAAAGGATAAGGCACAATATCTTTATAAGCCTTATAAAGCAATCTTTCATGATAAAGAGGTGGCAATTATATTCAGGGACCAGGGGCTCTCAGACCTGATCGGCTTTACATATTCAAAGAACCCTCAGGCTGCTGCAGCGAGCGACCTTATCCAGCACTTATATGAGATAAAAAATGCATTATCAGACAAGGCGCCTCTTGTTTCAATAATACTTGACGGCGAAAACCCATGGGAGCACTATCCAAACAATGGCGGTGATTTTCTGAGAAATCTTTATAAAGCCCTGACAGACGCAGAAGGGATTGAAACTGTCAGGGTAAGCGACTATCTTAATGAAAACCCGCCTGCTGATACCCTGGAAAATATCCATTCAGGCTCATGGATAAACAGCAATTTTGCAATATGGATAGGCTCCTATGAAAAGAATCTCGGATGGGACTATTTAAAAAGGACAAGGGAGTTTTTAAATGAGACAGAAGCCGCAGGACAATATTCACCAGAGGATATAAACAGGTGTTATGAAGCGATATACATGGCAGAGGGAAGCGACTGGTTTTGGTGGTATGGAGACGACTTTTACAGCGATAATGACGAGGAGTTTGACAGGCTCTTCAGGATGCACCTTTCCAATGTTTACAGGATTCTAAAAAAGGATGTGCCATCCTATCTTGAGACCCCGATTATACAGTTCCATGAGGTAAGGCCTGAAAAGGCGCCTGTTGGTTTTATAACACCTGTAATTGATGGAAGGGTAACAGATTATTTTGAGTGGCTTGAGGCAGGGTGCATAATAAGCGCGCGTCACAGAGGAACAATGTATAAAACAGAGAGGTTTCTTGATGAAATATACTATGGTTTTGACCTGAATCATCTCTATATCCGCATTGACCCTATTTTAAATGTGGAGCTTGAAGAGGACATAGAAACACAGATAACCATCTTTGATAATGAGGAATACAGACTAATATTCCCCTTTGGAAAAAAGGATATTGCCTCTTATTCACTTATTAAGGCATATAATGGCAGGACAGAAAAGATAAAGGATATAGAAAGCATCAAGGTAGATAAGACAATAGAGATGTCAATCCCTTTTTCTGAAATGAAGCTAAAGGCAGGGGAGACCGTAAAGATAAATATAAAACTTGAGAAAAATGATATAGAGTTAGAACGTTATCCGCAGAAGGGTTTTATACTCCTTACTGTGCCTGATGAAAACTTTGAAAGGATCATGTGGAGGGTATAATGGCAAAGATAAATCTTCTCCTTGGCATACATAATCACCAGCCTGTCGGCAATTTTGAAGGTGTGTTTAAAGAGGCGTATGAAAAATGCTATCTGCCATTTATTAAAGCCCTTGAAGACCATCCAAAGATTAGGCTGACACTCCACTACACAGGACCTTTATGGGAATGGGTGGAATGGAATGCGCCTGATTTTTTAGAAAGGATAAAGGCGCTTGTCAATAAAAATCAGATTGAGCTTCTTACAGGCGGGTTTTATGAACCTATTCTGCCCATAATACCAGAGGCAGATGCCATAGGCCAGATCAGGATGCATACAAGGTTTATTAAAGAACGGTTTGGATATAATTCAGCAGGTCTATGGCTTGCTGAAAGGGTTTGGGACCCTTCCCTGCCAAAGACCCTTTCAGCCTCTGATATAAAATATACAATCCTTGATGAATCGCACTTCACCTATGCAGGGCTTAAGCATAAAGACATCTACGGCTACTATCTGACTGAAAGGGAAAACTCTGCTATAGCCATCTTTCCGATTGATAAGACTCTTAGATACTTTATTCCCTTTAAGCTGCCTGAGGAGACAATAGAATATCTAAAAAGAACCGCAGAGGAAAAAGGAGAGATAGGCATCACATATGCAGATGATGGAGAGAAATTTGGCGTCTGGCCCGGCACATATAAATGGGTCTTTGAGGAGAAATGGCTTGAGAGGTTTTTTGCTGCCCTTGATGAAAATTCTGACTGGATTAATCTTATGACCTTTAGTGAATTCCTAAATAAATATCCTCCCACAGGCAGGGTCTATCTGCCTACTGCATCTTATGAGGAGATGATGGAATGGGCCCTGCCAGCAGAGGCAATAGAAGAGTATGAAAAAACCATAGAAGAACTAAAAACAGCGGGCAAATTAGAAGAATATAAGCCTTTCATCAGAGGCGGCTTTTGGGACAATTTTCTTGCAAAATATTTAGAGGCGAATAATATGCACAAGAAGATGTTGTATGTAAGCAGGAAGGTAAACAGCGCCTTTAAGGCTAATGATGTAAAGGAAGATGCAGCGAAAAAAGAGCTTTACCGCGGTCAGTGCAATTGCGCATACTGGCACGGCCTGTTCGGGGGGCTTTATCTGAATTATCTGCGGCATGCTGTTTATAAACACCTTATACTTTCCGAGAATGCAGCAGATGAAAAGAAACATAAAGGAAAAGAGAGTTATCTTGAGGCAGAATTAATTGATTACAACAGCGACGGCTCCAAAGAAATATTAATAGGCAATCCGCATCTAAATGCCTATTTATCGCCTGACTATGGCGGCAGCATTATTGAAATTGACTTTAAACCAAAGGCATTTAATCTCTCCAATATCATGTCAAGGCGCAGGGAGGGCTATCATTATAAATTAAAGACTGCCAAGAATGACAAAGGAAGCTCAACAGAGCCTGTTTCAATACATCATATAATAAAATCCAAAGAAGAGGGCCTTGATGAACTCCTGCATTATGACTGGTACAATCGCTATTCATTTTTAGACCATTTTATTGATTCATCCACCACACTTGAATCCTTTGCAAGGAGCAATTATAAGGAAATCGGAGATTTTGTAAATCAGCCTTATGTTATTGAGGAGTTTTCGTTCTTTAAAGGCAGAACTGAAGGATATGCTGTTTTAAAGAGGGAGGGGGCAATATATTCTGAAAAAGGAGCTGTTCCAATAACTATCAGAAAAAGATTCTCCTTTAATGGAAATAGTGGTATGATAGATGTAAGCTATTCTCTAATAAATACAGGGGCGATTCCGATTGAAATAATGTTCGGCATAGAATTTAACCTTACACTTTTGGCAGGGAATGATGAAAGCAGATATTATATATTGCAGGATAGAGAAAATGAAAAAAGGCAGATGGCGGTCTCAGGTGATTTTTATGATATTGATAAAATAAGCCTTATTGACAGATGGGCTGAAATAAAGGTAGATATATCTTATGCAAGAAAATCAGGATTGTGGGTGCATCCAATAGAGACTATATCCCAGTCTGAAGAGGGCTTTGAACGCACATATCAGGGGACAACCTTTCTGCCGATATGGAAACTGAATTTGAAGCCGAGAGAGGAATGGGATGTTAATATAAGGCTTAATATTAAATGAAAAATGCAAATATTAAATTGCGAAATGCAAAATTATAAAAATACGCCCTCTTCTTACAATTTACATTTTTCATTTTGCATTTTACAATTTTCAATGACTTTACAGGGGGTAGCTCATGCCTGAATTAAGAAAAGACCCCATCATCGGCAGATGGGTGATAATATCTACAGGGCGGGGCAAGAGGCCGTCCAATTTTATCCGCAAATGTGAGGATACACTAAAAGGAGGTTTCTGTCCATTCTGTCCTAATAATGAGGATAAGACACCGCCAGAGGTGCTTGCATACAGAAACGACGGTTCAAAGCCAAATACTTCTGGATGGAGTGTGCGTGTTGTTCCAAATAAATTTCCCGCTTTGCAGATTGAAGGCTATCTGCACAGGGAAGGTGTCGGCATCTTTGACAGGATGAGCGGTATCGGCGCTCATGAGGTAATTATTGAAACACCAGAACATAATGAAAGCCTTGCCACCCTTCCGGTCAAACAGGTTGAGAATGTCCTTTGGTCATTCAGGGACAGGATTATGGATTTAAAGAAGGATACAAGGTTCCGCTACATACTGATATTCAAGAATCAGGGCTTTGAGGCAGGGGCAACACTTGAACATCCTCACTCGCACCCTCTCACCTTATGCGCCAAGATTCCCCTTTGAAACATGGATACTGCCAAAGATGCACGATGCATCCTTTGAGGATATACAAAAACAGAACATGGAGAACCTTGCAAGGATCCTCTCAGAGTCATTAAAGAGGATGAGCAAGGTATTAAATGATCCGCCCTATAATTTCATTATCCATAACTCTCCTTTAAAAGACGAGAAGTCAACATACGAAGACTATTATCACTGGCACATAGAGATAATGCCAAAGCTTACACATGTTGCAGGCTTTGAGGCAGGTTCCGGCTTTTATATCAATCCAACCCCTCCTGAAGAGGCAGCAAAGTATCTTAAGGAAGCAGAAATATGAAGATAGTCTTTGTATCATCAGAAGTAACGCCGTTCTCAAAAACAGGCGGACTGGCAGATGTTGCTGCTGCCCTGCCAAAGGCATTAGAAAAACTTGGCCATAGGGTTTACATAATTACGCCAAAATATAAGGTTGTGGATGAAAAACAATTTGACCTTGTGTCTACTGGCAGGCATATTGAGATACCCGTATCAAATAAAAAGGAATTGTTTATTTTATTAAGAAGGATGAATATTACTACCGCGATTATATTTATTCAACGCCGCAGGGAGACTATTTTGACAATGCAGAGAGGTTTGTATTCTTTTCTAAGGCAGCCCTTGAGGCAATAAATGCGCTTGACCTTAAGCCTGATATAATCCACTGCCATGACTGGCAGACAGGGCTTGTGCCTTTATTCTTAAAAACCCATTATAAAGACCATCCTGATTTTAAAAAGGTCAGGACTATTTTTACCATACACAATCTTGGATATCATGGCCTGTTTTGGGCTTTAGATATGCACTTGCTTAATCTTGGCCCTCAATATTTCAAACCCGAATATTTAGAGTTTTATGGAAAGATAAGTTTTCTAAAGGCAGGCATTGTTTTCTCAGATATTATCACAACAGTAAGCAAAAAATATCGTGATGAAATCCAGACGCCAGAATATGGATACGGCTTTGAGGGCTTGCTGAAAAAGGAATCAGATAAAATATATGGAATTATAAACGGGATTGATTATGAAGAGTGGGATCCTTCAGACGATAAATATATAATTAAAAACTATTCAATAAAGGATATCACTGGAAAGAGAGAATGCAAAAAAGACCTTCAGAAAAGATTCAAACTTCCGATAGCGCAGGATATTCCGGTAATCGGGATGATATCAAGGCTCAGCAGCCAGAAAGGATGGGATATATGGGAAGAGGCAGCAGATGATTTGATGAAGATGGATATTCAGTTTACAATACTTGGAACAGGGGATGAGAAATACCATAATATTATAAAAAATCTTTCTAAGAAGTATTCTGATAAGATTAGCGCAAAGATAACCTTTGACGACACGCTTGCCCACAAGATTGAAGCAGGCGCTGATATGTTTCTAATACCTTCAAGATACGAACCTTGCGGACTTAATCAGATGATAAGCCTTAGATATGGAACAGTGC